>DASWHU010000144.1:0-3582 GCA_036398035.1 Alphaproteobacteria bacterium
CTCCTCGCCCACCCCCTGCTCGCCCCACGCGAGCACCGCCTTGCCGTCGAGCGGCTCGCCGTGCCAGGCGGCCTGGTCGAAGCGGCGCGGCTCGAGCCACGGCAGGCCGGTGCGGAAGCGCCAGCGATACTCGGCGAAACCCTCCTCGAGCTTGCCGCGCAACAGCAGGATCAGCGCCAGGTTTAGGTGGTGCACGGCGAACTCGGGCGCGAGCTCGACCGCGCGCCTGGCCGCGCCCTCGGCCTCGTCGAGCCGCCCGAGCGCGGTCAGCGCGATCGCCCGGTTGCCGTGGGCGTCGGCGAGCCCCGGATCCAGCGCCAACGCGTGATCTAGATGGGCGAGACCGCGATGCAGGCCGCCGGTCTGCTGGCAGATCATGCCATAGCAATTATGAGCCCGCGCGGACTCGGGCGCCACCGACAGGGCGATCTGGGCCTCGTCCAGCGCGCCCTCGAGCGCGCCCTGGCGCATCAACGCATCCGCCATCAACAGCCGCGCCTGCAAGTGGTCCGGCGCGATGTCGATGGCGGCGCGAAGCTCGGCCTTGGCGCGCGCAAGATCGCCGAGACGGAGCATCAGGTCGCCCAGATTGGCGCGCGCGTCGGCATATCCGGGCCTGAGGCCCAGCGCGGTGCGGAAATGCCGCTCGGCGTCCTCGACCCGGCCGATCCCGGCCAGCGCCACCGCCAGGTTGTTGTGCGCCTCGGCGAAATCGGGCGCGGCCGCGATCGCGCGCTGGTACTCTTCGACCGCGGCGTCGACATCGCCGGACTCGGCCAGCAGCATGCCGAGGTTGCTGTGCGCCTCGGCGTGGTCGGGATCGAGCGCGAGGGCGCCGCGATAGGCGCGCGCCGCCTCGATGCGGTTGCCGAGCGCGGCGTAGGCGGCGCCGAGGCGGTTGCGGCAGTCGGCGTCGGCGGGATCGCGCCCGGCCGCCCGCCGCAACAGCGGCATCGCGGCTTGGGCGTCGCCCTGCTGGAGGCGGAGCAGCCCCAGCAGGTGGAGCGCCCGCGCATTGTCGGGATCAACGGTGAGCGCGTCGCGGTACCACCCCTCCGCCGGGTCCAGCCGGCCGGCGCGGTGCTCGGCGAGACCGCGCGCCAGCGGATCGCGCGCGGCCGCCGCGGCGCCGGTCATCGGGCGGAGCCTTCCGCCGGCGGGACCTTGCCGGCGACCACGCGCGAAAGCCGCTCGGCGACCTCGGCGATGACGCCCTGCCAGTCGCCGAGGCGCCGCTGGCGGAACAGGCGCATGGTCGGATACCAAAGCGCGTCGGCGCGGCCGAGCTGCCAGCGCCAGTCGGGGACGTGGCTGAGCAAGGTCCACACCGGCACGCCGAGCGCGCCGGCCATGTGCACGGTGGTATTGGAGATCGAGATCACCAGGTCGAGGGCGGAGACCTGCGAGGCGAAATCGTCGAGGCTCGCCATCTGGTCGACGAACGGGTCACGGTGGACTCGCACGCCACATCGGCGCTCGATCTGGTCGAGCTCGTCATCGACATCGCCATATTGCAGGTTGACGAACTGCACGCCCGGCCGGGTCAGCAGCGGTTCCCACAGCTCGAGCGAGGCGGTCTTGACCCGCCCCCAGCGGGGCGTCTTGCTGCGCCAGGCGATGCCGACCTTGAGCCCCGCACCGAGCGCGTCGGTGCGTGCGCGCAAGGCGTCCACGCGCGCCGCGTCGGCGACCAGATAGGCGCGCCGGCTGCGCAGGAAGGCGTCCTGGTCGCGGCGCAGCCAGCGGCAGAGCGCGCCGAGCGGGCTTTGCACCTCGATCGCCGCATCGAGCGTGCGCGCATCCGCCGGCTCGGCGCGCGCCACCACCTCGGCCTCCGCGAACGAGCGGGCGAACACCGGCGCGAGCCGCCGGTCGCACTCGATCACGCAGCGCCCGGCGCGCTCGATCAGGTCGGGCAGCACCGAGGCGAGCATGATCTCGTCGCCCGCGCCCTGCTCGCCCCACACCAGGATGGTGCGGCCCGCAAGCGGCTCGCCCTGCCAGTGCGGCGGCGCGAACTTTCGGCGCGGCGTCTCCGGCACCCGCCAGCGTCCCTCGTAGGCGTCGAAGCCGGCGCCGAAGTCGCCGTGCAGCAGCATCGCCATGCCGAGATTGAGGCGCGCGCTGGCGAGCCCCGGGTCGAGGTCGAGCGCGGTGCGGTAGCTGGCGAAGGCGTCGTCGAACCGGGCCGCGGCGTTGAGCACGTTGCCGAGGTTGTTGTGCGCCTGCGCGTAGTCGGGCTTGATCGCGATGGCGCGGCGGAATGCCGCCACCGCCTCGTCGATCCGCCCGAGCTGGCCGAGCGCGAGGCCGAGATTGTTGTGCGCGTGGGTGGACTCGGGCTCGAGCGCAAGCACGCGGGCGTAGAGCGCCATCGCCTCCTCGGGCCGGTCCTCGGCGAGCAGCAGGTTGGCGAGGTCGATCAGGGTGTCGACGCCATCAGGATAGAGCGCGAGCGCGCGCCGGTGCAGCGCCTCGGCCTCTTTCGGCCGGCCGAGGCGGCGCGATGCGAGTGCCGCGCCGTTGAGCGCCGCGACCGGCTCCGCGCGCACGCCTAGCGCGGTCCGGAAATGTCCGAGCGCGACCTCGTCCCGGTCGCATTCGAGCTCCGCGCGGCCGAGGCCGACCAGGGCGTCGTAGTGTGCCGGCTCGCGCTCGAGCACGGCCGCGAACGCGGCGGCGGCACCGGCGCCGTCGCCGCGCGCGAGCAAAAGGTTGCCAAGATGGAACCGGCTCGTAACCAGGTGCGGCGCCAGCGCCACCGCGCGCGCGAAGCACGCGGTCGCGCGCTCGGTGTCGCCAAGCCGGGTCAGGCAGATGCCGAGATTGTTGTGCGCCTCGGCGAAGTCGGGCGCCAGCGCGAGCGCGGTGCGGAATTGCTCGGCGGCCGCGGCATCGTCGCCGCGCTCGCGCCACAAGGCGCCGAGGTTGTTGTGCGCGTCCGGATAATCCGGGTTGGCGGCGAGCGCCTGACGGTAGGCACGCTCCGCCGCCTCGCCGTCGCCCTGGCGGGCGAGCGCGACGCCGAGATTGTTGCACGCCTCGGCCGAGCCCGGGTCGGCCTCGATCGCACGCCGATAATGCGCCATCGCCTCGTCCAGCGCGCCGTCGTCGGCGAGCAGGACGCCGAGATTGTTGTGCGCCTCGGCAAGCCGCGGGGCGCGCGCCAGTGCCGCACGGTAATGCGCGCGCGCCTCGTCGCGCCGGCCGGCCTGGGCGCAGGCGACGCCGAGCCGGTTGCGGATCACCGCGTTGTCGGGATCGAGCTCTGCCGCGCGCTCGAGCAGGCGCGCTGCGTCGCAAGGCCGGCCGGTCTGCAGCGCCAGCATGCCGAGCAGATGCAGCGGCTCCGCGGCATCGGGATCGGTCTCGATCGCCTGGCGGTAAAGCGGCTCGGCGGCGGCGAGCTGGCCGCGCCGGTGCAACGCCAATGCCGCGCCGACCAGGCGGTGCGCCTCGCCCGCACGAGTCCGGGTTGCGACGCTCGCCCCCGCCATCGTCGCGGCGCGCCCGTCGGCGCTCCGCCCCGCGGCCGGACCGCCGGAGCGGTGCGCGGGCAAAGCGCGGCCGGGTTGACTGGGA
>DASWHU010000145.1:0-32289 GCA_036398035.1 Alphaproteobacteria bacterium
AACTACCGGCCGCAGTTCTACTTCCGGACCACCGACGTGACCGGGTCGGTGAAGCTGCCGGAGGGGACGGAGATGGTGATGCCGGGCGACAACATCGCGATGGAGATCGAGCTGATCGCGCCGATCGCGATGGACCAGGGCCTGCGGTTCGCGATCCGCGAGGGCGGGCGCACGGTCGGCGCCGGCGTCGTCGCCGAGATCGTCGAGTAGCGGCAGGCGCGCGCGGCAAGGATCGGACGATGGAAAGCCAGAACATCCGCATTCGCCTCAAGGCGTACGATCATCGGGTGCTCGACCAGTCGACGCTCGAGATCGTCAATACCGCCAAGCGCACCGGCGCGGCGGTGCGCGGGCCGATCCCGCTGCCGACCCATATCGAGCGGTTCACGGTGCTGCGCTCGCCGCACATCGACAAGAAGTCGCGCGAGCAGTTCGAGATCCGGACCCACAAGCGGCTGCTCGACATCGTCGACCCGACGCCGCAGACGGTCGACGCGCTGATGAAGCTCGACCTCGCCGCCGGCGTCGACGTCGAGATCAAGCTGTAGCCGCGGGCCGGGGCCGAGGAAGGGATCGGACATGCGCACCGGAGTGCTGGCACGCAAGCTCGGCATGTCCCGCGTCTTTCTCGACGACGGGCGGCACCTGCCGGTGACCGTGCTCGGGATCGAGGACTGCCGCGTGGTGGCGCAGAAGACCGCGGAGCGCGACGGCTACACCGCGCTGCAGGTCGGCGCCGGCCGGGCCAAGCCCAAGAACACCTCGAAGGCGATGCGCGGGCATTTCGCCAAGGCGCGGGTCGAGCCCAAGCTCAGGCTGGCCGAGTTCCGGGTGACCCCGGACTGCCTGGTCGAGGTCGGCGCCGAGCTCGGCGCCGGGCATTTCGTCTCGGGCCAGTTCGTCGACGTGGCCGGCACCTCGATCGGCAAGGGCTTCGCCGGCGCGATGAAGCGCCACGGCTTCCGCGGCCTGGGCGCGAGCCACGGCGTGTCGCTCAGCCATCGCGCGCACGGCTCCACCGGCCAGTGCCAGGACCCGGGGCGGGTGTTCAAGGGCAAGCGGATGGCCGGCCAGATGGGCGCCAAGCGGGTGACCGAGCAGAACCTGTACGTGGTTGAGGCGGACGCCGGGCGCGGCCTGATCGTGGTCATGGGCGGGGTACCCGGGCCGGTGGGCGGGTATCTGCGCGTCAGCGACGCCAAGAAGATGGCGCTGCCCGAGGGCGTGCCGATGCCGGCCGGCGTGCGCGGCGCGGCGGTGGCGGCCGAGGTCACTGAGGGCGAGGCGCTGGCCGGCGACGCCGGCGGCACGCCCGACGAGAAGGACTGAGCGCGGTGAAGTGCGACGTGATCACGCTGGATAACGGCAAGGCGGGCGACATCGAGCTCGCCGACGAGGTGTTCGCCGTACCGGTGCGCGCCGACATCCTGCAGCGCGTGGTGGTCTGGCAGCTGGCCAAGCGCCGCGCCGGCACCCACAAGGTCAAGGGCCGCAGCGAGGTGCGCGCGACCGGGGTCAAGTTGTACCGGCAGAAGGGCACCGGCCGCGCCCGCCACGGCTCGCGCAAGGTCAACCTGTTCCGCGGCGGCGGGCGCTCGTTCGGACCCGTGGTGCGCAGCCACGCGATCGAGCTGCCGAAGAAGGTGCGCCGGCTGGCGCTGAAATGCGCGCTGGCGTCGAAGCGTGCCGACGGCAAGCTGGTGGTGCTCGACTCGGCGACGCTGGAGGCGCCGCGCACCGCCGAGCTTGCCCGCCGCATCGCCGCGCTCGGCTGGCACTCGGCGCTGGTCATCGACGGCGCCGAGGTCAACGACAACTTCCGCCGCGCGGCGCGCAACCTGCCCGGCCTCGACGTGCTGCCGAGCCAGGGCGCCAACGTCTACGACATCCTGCGCAGCGACCTCTTGGTGTTGACCCGCGCGGCAGTGGCGGCGCTTGAGGCGCGCCTGCGATGAACGCCGAACGCGCCTGCGACATCATCCTCGGCCCGGTGATCACCGAGAAGGCGACCGCGCTCAGCGAGCACAACCAGTTCGCCTTCCGGGTGCGCAAGGACGCCACCAAGGGCGAGATCCGGGCCGCGATCGAGGCCCTGTTCGGGGTCAAGGTGACCGGCGTCAACACGATCAACGTCAAGGGCAAGGTCAAGCGCTTCCGCGGCCACCTGGGCCGGCGCTCGGACGTCAAGAAGGCGATCGTGACCCTCGCCGAGGGCCAGAGCCTCGACTACACGGCGGGCATCTGAGGAGCGGGAGAGACGCGCCATGGCACTGAAGAGCTATCGCCCGATCACGCCGTCGCAGCGCCAGCTGGTGCTGGTCGACCGCTCCGACCTGTACAAGGGCAAGCCGGTCAAGAAGCTGACCGAGGGCCTGACCGGCAGCGGCGGGCGCAACAATCTCGGCCGGATGACCGTGCGCCATCGCGGCGGCGGCCACAAGCGGCGCTACCGGCTGATCGACCTGAAGCGCCGCAAGCTCGGCGTGGCGGCGGTCGTCGAGCGCCTGGAGTACGACCCGAACCGCAGCGCGTTCATCGCCCTGATCCGCTACGACGACGGCGAGCTCGCCTACATCCTGGCGCCGCAGCGCCTGCGCCCCGGCGACAAGGTGGTCGCGGACTCGCGCGCCGACATCAAGCCCGGCAACGCCATGCCGATGAAGAACATGCCGGTCGGCACGATCATCCACAACGTCGAGATGAAGCCGGGCAAGGGCGGGCAGATCGCGCGCGCGGCGGGCAACTATGCCCAGCTGATCGGCAAGGACGCGGGCTACGCGCTGCTCAGGCTGTCGTCGGGCGAGCAGCGCATGGTCCATGCCGAGTGCATGGCCACGGTCGGCGCGGTGTCCAACCCGGACAACCAGAACATCAATTTCGGCAAGGCCGGGCGCATGCGCTGGCTGGGCCGGCGGCCCAAGGTGCGCGGCGTGGCCATGAACCCGGTCGACCATCCCCATGGCGGCGGCGAGGGCCGGACCTCGGGCGGGCGCCACCCGGTGACGCCGTGGGGCGTGCCGACCAAGGGCAAGCGCACGCGCAACAACAAGGCCACCGACCGGCTGATCCTGCGCAGCCGTCACCGGGCCAAGAAGAAGAAGCGGTAGGGACCACAGCCATGGCGCGTTCCGTCTGGAAAGGGCCGTTCGTCGACGGCTACTTGCTCAAGAAGGCCGAGGTCGTGCACGGCTCCGGGCGCAAGGAGGTGATCAAGACCTGGTCACGGCGCTCGACCATCCTGCCGCAGTTCGTCGGGCTCACCTTTGGCGTGCACAACGGCCACAAGTTCATCCCGGTGCTGGTGACCGAGAACATGGTCGGCCACAAGCTGGGCGAGTTCGCGCCGACTCGCACCTATCACGGCCACTCCGGCGACAAGAAGGCGCGCAGGGCCTGAGACCATGGGCAAGCGGACACCAGAACGGCGGCTGGCCGAGAACGAGGCGATGGCGATGGCGCGCAGCCTGCGGACCAGCGCGCGCAAGCTCAACCTGGTCGCCGAGTCGATCCGCGGGCTGTCGGCGGAGACGGCGCTGGCGACGCTCGGCTTCTCGCGCCGGCGCATCGCCCGCGACGTGCGCAAGGTGTTGCAGTCGGCGATCGCCAACGCCGAGAACAACCACAACCTCGACGTCGACCGCCTGGTGGTCGCCGAGGCCTTCGTCGGCAAGGCGATTACCATACGCCGCTGGCGGCCGCGCGCGCGCGGGCGGGTCGGGCGAATCGTCAAGCCGTTCAGCCGCCTGACCGTGGTCGTGCGCGAACGAGAAGAGGACTGAGCTGAGCATGGGACAGAAGGTCAATCCGATCGGGCTGCGCCTCGGCGTCAATCGCACCTGGGACTCGCGCTGGTACGCCGACAACGACTATGCCGCCCTGCTGCACGAGGACCTGAAGATCCGCAACTTCCTCGAGCAGCGGCTGGCCCAGGCGGGCGTCGCCCGGATCGTGATCGAGCGGCCGGCCAAGAAGGCGCGGATAACCATCCACACCGCCCGCCCGGGGGTGGTGATCGGCAAGAAGGGCGCCGACATCGAGAAGCTGCGCACCGACCTGTCGAAGCTCACCGCCAGCGAGGTGGCGATCAACATCGTCGAGATCCGCAAGCCCGAGATCGAGGCCCAGCTGGTGGCCGAGAACATCAGCCAGCAGCTCGAGCGGCGGGTGGCGTTTCGGCGCGCGATGAAGCGCGCGGTCCAGTCGGCGATGCGCCTCGGCGCGCTCGGCATCCGCATCACCTGCGCCGGGCGCCTCGGCGGCGCCGAGATCGCGCGCACCGAGTGGTACCGCGAGGGCCGGGTGCCGCTGCACACGCTCAGGGCCGACGTCGATTACGGCACCGCCACCGCGCGCACCGCCTACGGCACCTGCGGGGTCAAGGTGTGGGTGTTCAAGGGCGAGATCATGGAGCACGACCCGACCGCGCAGGACCGGCGCCGGGCCGAGCTTCAGGGCGCGCGCGTCTGAGCGCGGCCGGATCGAGGACCGAAAGCCATGCTGAGCCCGAAGCGAACCAAGTACCGCAAGGCCCACAAGGGCCGCGTCCACGGCGCCGCCAAGGGCGGCACCACGCTCAACTTCGGCTCCTACGGGCTGAAGGCCTCGGAGCCGGCGCGCGTCAGCGCCCGCCAGATCGAGGCGGCCAGGCGCGCGATCACCCGCCACATCAAGCGCGCCGGGCGGATGTGGATCCGCATCTTCCCCGACGTGCCGGTGAGCAAGAAGCCGACCGAGGTGCGCATGGGCAAGGGCAAGGGCGCGCCCGAGTTCTGGATGGCCCGTGTCAAGCCGGGTCGGATCATGTTCGAGCTCGACGGCGTGCCGGCGCAGCTCGCCCGCGCGGCGTTCGCGCGCGGCGCGGCGAAGCTGCCGATGCGCAGCCGCTTCGTCGCCCGGATCGGCGAGGAGGCCTGAGGCGATGCGCGCGCGCGAGCTGATTGCCAAGGGCCGGGACGAGCTGTCGGTCCAGCTCCGCGACCTCAAGAAGGAGCAGTTCAACCTGCGCTTTCAGCGGGCCACCGGCCAGCTCGAGAACACCGCACGGTTCCGCCAGGTGCGCCGCGACATCGCGCGCCTCAAGACGGTTCTCGGGCAACAGGCGGCCAAGCCCGCGCGCGAGTCGGAGAGCTAGACGATGCCCAGGCGAATCCTGCGGGGAACCGTGATCTCGGACGGCGCCGACAAGACCGTCGTGGTGCGGGTCGAGCGGCGCTTCCGCCACCCGCTGTACAAGAAGTTCATCCGCAAGTCGAAGAAGTACGCGGTGCACGACCCGGACAACCGGCACAAGGTCGGCGACGTGGTGCGCATCCGCGAATGCCGGCCGGTGTCGAAGTCCAAGCACTGGGAAGTGCTGGGCGAGGGCGCGTAAGCGCCCGCCGCCGCACGCGAGAGGACGCCTGCCATGATCCAGATGCAGACCAGCCTGGACGTTGCCGACAATTCGGGCGCGCGACGGGTGCAGTGCATCAAGGTGCTGGGCGGAACCGGGCGCAAGACCGCCTCGATCGGCGACGTGATCGTGGTCTCGGTCAAGGAGGCGATCCCGCGCGGCCGGGTCAAGAAGGGCGACATCCACCGCGCGGTGATCGTGCGCACGGCCAAGGAGATCCGCCGCCCCGACGGCAGCGCGATCCGCTTCGACCGCAACGCGGCGGTGCTGATCACGCCGCAGGGCGAGCCGATCGGCACGCGCATCTTCGGCCCGGTCACCCGCGAGCTCAGGGCCAAGCGGTTCATGAAGATCGTGTCGCTGGCGCCCGAGGTGCTGTGATGGCGAACAAGCTCAAGATCCGGAAGGGCGACACCGTCGTCGTGCTGTGCGGCAAGGAAAAGGGCCGCCGCGGCGAGGTGCTGCGGGTGATCCCCGACCTGCGGCGGGTGGTGGTGCGCGGCCTCAACATGGTCAAGCGCCACACCCGGCCGAGCGCGGTCACCCCGGGCGGCATCCTGGAGAAGGAGGCGCCGCTGCACGCCTCGAACCTGGCGCTGGTCGATCCCAAGGACGGCAAGCCGACCCGGGTCGGCTACCGGGTGCTGGAGGACGGCCGCAAGGTCCGCTTCGCCAAGCGCTCCGGCGAAGTGATCGATCGTTGACGGAGACGGCGATGGCGCGCTTGCGCGAGCACTACCAGACCACGGTCAAGCCGGCGCTGATGGCCCAGTTCGGCTATCGCAACCCGATGCAGGTGCCGAGGCTCGACAAGATCGTGGTCAACATGGGCGTCGGCGAGGCCGCGCGCGACAACAAGGTGATCCAGGGGGCGGAAGCGGATCTCGCCGCGCTCTCGGGCCAGAAGCCGCTGATCACGCGCGCGCGCAAGTCGATCGCCAACTTCAAGCTGCGCGAGGGCATGACCGTGGGCTGCAAGGTCACGCTCAGGCGCGAGCGCATGTACGAGTTCCTCGACCGGCTGATCAACATCGCGCTGCCGCGGGTGCGCGACTTCCACGGCGTCTCGCCGGCCAGTTTCGACGGCCGCGGCAACTACGCGCTCGGCCTCAAGGAGCAGATCGTGTTTCCCGAGATCGATTACGACGCGGTCGACGCGGTGCGCGGCCTCGACGTCGTGATCGTGACCACTGCCGCCACCGACAACGAGGCCCGCGCCCTGCTGCGCGGCTTCAACATGCCGTTTGTCGGCTGAGGTCGGAGCGGCCCGGTGACAACTGGAGAGTGACCATATGGCGAAACGAAGCGCAATCGAACGCAACAACAAGCGCAAGCGCATGGTCGCCAGGTACGCGGCCAAGCGGGCGGCGCTGAAGGCGATGGCCAATGACGAGTCGCTGGCGATGGAGGATCGGTTCGCCGCCCGGCTCAAGCTTGCCGAGCAGCCGCGCAACGGCGCGCCGTCGCGGGTTCGCAACCGCTGCGAGCTGTCCGGCAGGCCGCGCGGCTACTACCGCAAGCTCAAGCTGTCGCGCATCGCCCTGCGCGACCTGGCCTCGGCGGGCCAGATCCCCGGCATGGTCAAGTCGAGCTGGTGAGGAGTCCGCGGCGATGACGATGAGCGACCCCCTCGGCGACATGCTCACCCGCATCCGCAACGGCCAGCGCGTGCACAAGGCGATCGTGCGCTGCCCGGCGTCGAGGCTGCGCGTCAACGTGCTCGAGGTGCTGCGCAAGGAAGGCTACATCCGCGGCTTCCGGCGCCTCGACGAGGAGGCGGTGCAGCCGCTGCTCGAGATCGAGCTCAAGTACCAGGAGGGCACGCCGGTGATCCAGGAGATCAGCCGCGTCTCGCGCCCGGGCCAGCGGGTCTATTCGTCGATCAGGGACCTGGCGCGGGTGTACAACGGGCTCGGCATCTCGATCCTGTCGACCCCGCGCGGGGTGATGTCGGATGCCGACGCCCGCGCCGCCAATGTCGGCGGCGAGGTGTTGTGCAAGGTGTTCTAGGAGAGGGCGGTGTCGCGCATAGGCAAGCACCCGGTCTCGGTGCCGAGCGGCGTCGAGGTCGCCATCGCCGGCCAGACGCTGACCGTCAAGGGCAAGCGCGGCGCGCTCAGCCGCACGCTCGCCAACGAGGTTGAAGTGCGCCGCGACGGGGACCAGATCTGGATCAAGCCGCGCGCCGAGGACCGGCGCTCGCGCGCCATGTGGGGCCTGTCGCGATCCTTGGTCAACAACATGGTTCTGGGCGTGTCCGCGGGCTTCACGCGCATGCTTGAGATCTCGGGAGTCGGGTTCCGGGCGGCGGTGGACGGGCGCTATCTCAACCTGCAGCTCGGCTACAGCCACGAGGTCAAGCTGGCGGTGCCGCCGGACGTGGAGATCACCTGCCCGCGCCCGACCGCGATCACGATCACCGGCGCCGACCGGCAGCGGGTCGGTCAGATCGCGGCCGAGATCCGCGCGCTGCGCAAGCCCGAGCCGTACAAGGGCAAGGGCATCCGCTACGCCGAGGAGCACGTCAGGCGCAAGGAAGGCAAGAAGAAGTAACCGGTCCAGGCGATGATCAAGGTCAAGAAGCTCTCGGAACGACGCACGCGTCGCAACCGCTTCCACATCCGCAAGGCCGCGGCCGGGCGGCCGCGGCTGTCGGTGTTCCGCTCCGAACGGCACATCTACGCCCAGGTCATCCGCGACGACGAGGGGCGCACGGTGGCGGCCGCCTCGTCGCTGGAGGCGGCGTTGCGCGGCCAGCTCAAGACCGGCGCCGACGTCGCCGCGGCGAAGGCGGTCGGCAAGCTGATCGCCGAGCGCGCGATCGCCGCCGGCGTCGTGCAGGTGGTGTTCGACCGCGGCGGCTATCTCTATCACGGGCGGGTGCGGGCACTCGCCGATGCCGCGCGCGAGGGCGGCCTGAAATTGTGAACATGAACCTGACGGGACGCGTCTGATGGCGAGGACTGAGGGCCGACGCGGTGGTGGCCGCCGCGATCGCGATACGCGACGACAAGAGGCCGAAAGCGACCTGTTCGACAAGCTGGTCAGCATCAATCGGGTCGCCAAGGTGGTCAAGGGCGGGCGCCGGTTCGGCTTCGCCGCGCTGGTGGTGGTCGGCGACGGCCGCGGCCGGGTCGGCTACGGCACCGGCAAGGCACGCGAGGTGCCCGAGGCGATCCGCAAGGCGACCGAGCACGCCAAGCGGCGGCTGATCCGGGTGCCGTTGCGCGAGGGCCGCACGCTGCACCACGACATCGAGGGCCACTACGGCGCCGGGCGGGTGGTGCTGCGGGCAGCGCCGGCGGGCACCGGCATCATCGCCGGCGGCCCGATGCGCGCTGTGTTCGAGACCCTTGGCGTCGCCGACGTGGTCACCAAGTCGATCGGCACCTCCAACCCGCACAACATGGTGCGCGCGACCTTCCACGCGCTCACGCGCATCCAGTCGCCGCGGGCGGTGGCCGGCAAGCGCGGCAAGAAGGTCGGCGAGCTGGTCGGGCGGCGCGACGACGCGGCCGCGGCGACGGAATAGGGCGATGGCGACCAAGGCCATGGGCGCCGGCGCCGCCGGCCGGGTGCGCGTCACCCAGATCGGCAGCCCGATCGGCCGCCACCGCATCCAGCGCCAGATCCTGGTCGGCCTCGGACTGAACAAGATGCACCGCAGCCGCGAGCTCGAGGACACCCCGGCGGTGCGCGGCATGATCGCGAAAGTCAGTCACCTGGTGCGCGTCGAGGACCTGCCATGAGGCTCAACCAGATTCAGGACAAGGGGGGGGCGCGCCGCGACCGCGTCCGGGTCGGCCGCGGCAGCGCCTCGGGCAAGGGACGGACCGCCGGGCGCGGCATGAAGGGCCAGAAGTCACGCAGCGGCGTCGCCCTCGGCGGCTTCGAGGGCGGCCAGATGCCGCTCAACCGCCGGCTGCCGAAGCGCGGGTTTCGCAACACCTTTTCCAAGACCTACGCCACGGTCAACGTCGGGCGCTTGCAACAGGCGGTCGACGCCGGCAAGCTCGATCCCAAGGCGCCGATCGACGCCGGCGTGCTCAAGGCGGCGGGCGTGATCAGGCGGCCGCTCGACGGGGTGCGCCTGCTCGGCAAGGGCGAGCTCAAGGCCAAGCTTACGATCGAGGTCGCCGGCGCATCGAAAGGCGCCGTCGCGGCGGTCGAGAAGGCGGGCGGCAAGGTGGTGATAACCGAGCCCGTCGAGGCCCCTGAGGCCGCCGAGGCCGCCGCCGGCGACGGCGACTGAACGCCGCGCAAACCGGTCGCGCCGCTCGAGGAAGCCAATGGCATCAGCCGCAGAGCAACTCGCCGCCCAGTTCAACTTCGGCGCCCTGGCCAAGGCGACCGAGCTCAAGAAGCGCCTGTGGTTCACCCTCGGCGCTCTGATCATCTACCGGCTGGGCACCTACGTCCCGATCCCGGGAATCGACCCGGCGGTCCTCGACGACGTGTTCCGCCAGCAGGCCGGCGGCATCCTGGGCATGTTCAACATGTTCGCCGGCGGCGCGCTGGAGCGGATGACCATCTTCGCGCTGAACATCATGCCGTACATCTCGGCATCGATCATGATCCAGCTGCTGACTACGGTCTCGCCGCATCTGGAGCAGCTGAAGAAGGAGGGCGAGTCCGGCCGGCGCAAGATGACCCAGTACACGCGCTACGGCACGGTCATCCTGGCGACGCTGCAGGCGTTCGGCATCGCGGTCGGGCTCGAGGGCATGACCTCGAGCGCGGGCAGCGCGGTGATCGATCCCGGCCTCGCGTTCCGCATCACCACCGTCATCACCCTGGTCGGGGGCACCGTCTTCCTGATGTGGCTGGGCGAGCAGATCACCGCCCGCGGGGTGGGCAACGGCATCTCGCTGATCATCATGGCCGGGATCGTCGCCCAGCTGCCGCGCTCGATCGCCAGCACGCTCGAGCTGGGGCGCACCGGCGCGCTGTCGGCGACCTTCATCGTCATCCTGCTGGTGATGGCGGCCGCCGTGGTCACGTTCATCGTGTTCATCGAGCGCGCCCAGCGCCGGCTGGTGGTCCAGTACCCGAAACGCCAGGTCGGCAACCGCATGTTCGGCGGCGAGAGCTCGCATCTGCCGCTCAAGCTCAACACCGCGGGCGTGATCCCGCCGATCTTCGCCAGCTCGCTCCTGCTGCTGCCGATCACCGCGCTCAGCTTCTCGGCCGGGCAGGGGCCGGACTGGCTGACCTCGGTCACCGCCTATCTCGGGCGCGGCCAGCCGCTCTATCTGCTGATCTATGTCGGGCTGATCGTGTTCTTCGCCTATTTCTACACTGCGGTGGTGTTCAACCCGGCGGATACCGCCGACAACCTGCGCAAGCACGGCGGCTTCATCCCGGGCATCCGGCCGGGACGCAACACCGCCGAGTACATCGACTACGTGCTGACCCGCCTCACAACGGTCGGCGCGCTGTATCTCGCGGCGGTGTGCGTGCTGCCCGAGGTGCTGATCGCGCGCTACGCGGTGCCGTTCTACCTCGGCGGCACCAGTCTGCTGATCGTGGTCAACGTGACCATGGACTTCGTCGCCCAGGTGCAGTCGCACCTCCTGGCCCACCAGTATGAGGGGCTGCTGCGCAAGAGCCGGCTCAGGGGCCGGCGACGATGAACCTGATCCTGTTCGGCCCGCCCGGCTGCGGCAAGGGCACCCAGGCCGAGCGGCTGCATGAGCGGCTGGGGCTCGCGCATCTCGCCACCGGCGACATGCTGCGCGCCGCGGTCGCCGCCGGCACCGAGGTCGGCCGGCGCGCGCAGGCGATCATGGCGGCCGGCGAGCTGGTGCCCGACAAATTGGTGGTCGACATCATCGCCGGGCGGCTCGACCAGGCGGACGCGCGCGACGGCTTCATCCTCGACGGCTTCCCCCGCACCCTCGCGCAGGCGCGGGCGCTGGACGACCTGCTGGCGGAAAAGGGCCGGCGCATCGACCGGGTGGTCGAGCTCGAGGTCGACGAGGACGCCCTGGTCGAGCGCATCTCGGGCCGCTTCGCCTGCGCCACCTGCGGCGCCGGCTATCACGACCGCTTCAAGCCGACCAAGGTCGAGGGGGTGTGCGACCAGTGCGGGGGCACCGACTTCGTCCGCCGCCAGGACGACAACGCCGAGACCGTGCGCGAGCGCCTGGGGGCGTACCGCCGCCAGACCGCGCCGCTGCTCCCCTACTACCGCGAGCGGGGGCTCTTGACCTCGGTCGACGGCATGGCCGGGATCGACCAGGTGACCGCCCAGGTCGAGGCAGCGGTCGACGGGGCCGGGCATTGACTTCGCATCCCGCCGACCTATAATCGGCGACCCTCGAGATTACGCCGTTTCGCCAGCAGCGGCGTCATTTTTTTCAGGAGCTTAGGCCGTGGCGCGCATCGCGGGTGTCAACATCCCGACCAACAAGCGGGTGCAGATCGCACTTACCTACATCTACGGTATCGGTCGGACCAAGGCCCGCGAGATCTGCGCCCAGGCCGCGATTCCGTCGGAGCGCCGGGTCAACGACCTGACCGAGGGCGAACTGGCGCGGGTGCGCGAGCTGATCGACGGCCAGTACCGGGTCGAGGGCGACCTGCGCCGGGACACGGCGATGAACGTCAAGCGCCTGATGGACATGGGCTGCTACCGCGGGCTCAGGCATCGCCGCGGCCTGCCGGTCCGCGGCCAGCGCACGCACACCAACGCGCGCACCCGCAAGGGCCGGGCGCGGCCGATCGCCGGCAAGAAGAAGTAGGCTCGGCTGCGGGCTTGCGTTCGCCGGCAGGCGGCACGAAATCAGGACTGAAGGCAAAGGATGGCAAAGGATACGGCCGGTCGGCTCAAACGCCGCGAGCGCAAGAACATCATCTCGGGCGTGGCGCACGTCAACGCGACATTCAACAACACCTTGATCACCATCAGCGACGTCCAGGGCAACACCATCGCCTGGTCGTCGGCGGGTGCGCAGGGCTTCAAGGGCTCGCGCAAGTCGACCCCGTTCGCCGCCCAGATGGCGGCCGAGGACGCCGGTCGCAAGGCGATGGAGCACGGCATGAAGACGCTCGAGGTGGAGGTCAAGGGACCGGGGTCGGGACGCGAATCGGCGTTGCGCGCACTCCAGGCGGTCGGCTTCACGATCACCGCGATCCGGGACGTGACCCCGATCCCGCACAACGGCTGCCGGCCGCCCAAGCGACGTCGCGTGTGACGCGACCCGCGGCCGGGGCGCCGCCGCCGGAGTGCCGTGGCGCGGCAGGCGGCGGGCGCCTCGATTCATAGTTTTCGCGTCGGCGCCGACGGGCGCCGGCAGGTAGTCGTGAGGTTGTGGTAGTGATCCAGAAGAACTGGGAAGAGCTGATCAAGCCGTCCAAGCTCGAGATCATCTCGGGCGCGGATCCGAGCCGGGTCGCGACCGTGGTCGCCGAGCCGCTCGAGCGCGGCTTCGGGCTGACGCTCGGCAACGCGCTGCGCCGGATATTGCTGTCGAGCCTGCGCGGCTCGGCGATCACGTCCTTGCGCATCGACAACGTGCTGCACGAGTTCTCGTCGATTCCCGGCGTGCACGAGGACGTTACCGACATCGTGCTCAACATCAAGTCGGTGGCGATCAGGATGCACGGCGACGGCCCGAAGCGGGTATCGCTCAAGGCGACCGGCCCCGGGGCGGTGACCGCCGGCCAGATCGAGACCGGCCACGACATCGAGATCCTGTCGCCCGAGGTGGTGATCTGCACCCTCGACAAGGGCACCTCGATCCACTTCGAGATGACGGTCGAGAGCGGCAAGGGCTACGTCGCCGCCAGCCAGAACCGCCCCACCGACGCGCCCATCGGGCTGATGCCGGTCGACGCGCTCTACAGCCCCGTGCGCAAGGTCTCCTACAAGGTCGAGAACACGCGCGTCGGCCAGGTCACCGACTACGACAAGCTGTCGATGCATGTCGAGACCGACGGCACGGTCAAGCCCGAGGACGCGGTCGCGCTGGCGGCGCGCATCCTCACCGACCAGATGAACCTGTTCATCAACTTCGAGGAGCCCGAGCGCAAGACCGAGGAGGCGGAGGCGCGCCAGCCGGCGTTCAATCCCAACCTGCTGCGCAAGGTCGACGAGCTCGAGCTGTCGGTGCGCTCGGCCAACTGCCTCAAGAACGACAACATCATCTATATCGGCGACCTGGTCCAGAAGACCGAGGCCGAGATGCTGCGCACGCCCAACTTCGGGCGCAAGTCGCTCAACGAGATCAAGGAGGTCCTCGGCCAGCTCGGCCTGCACCTGGGCATGCAGATCCCCGAGTGGCCGCCCGAGAACATCGAGGAGATGGTCAAGCGGCTCGAGGAGCCGTTCTGACCGCGACCCGAGGGAGAGCCCCATGCGTCATCGGATGAGCGGGCGCAAGCTCGGCCGCAAAGCCAGCCACCGCAAGGCCATGTTTTCGAACCTGGCCGCGGCGCTGATCAAGCACGAGCAGATCACGACCACCCTGCCCAAGGCCAAGGACCTCAGGCCGGTGGTCGAGCGCCTGATCACGCTCGGCAAGCGCGGCACGCTGCACGCCCGCCGCCAGGCGCTGGCCAAGCTCGGCGGCGACGCCACGCTGGTCGACAAGCTGTTTACCGCGCTCAGCGAGCGCTACGCCGAGCGTGCCGGCGGCTATGCCCGGGTGCTGCGCGCAGGCTTCCGCTACGGCGACTCGGCGCCGATGGCGGTGATCGAGCTGGTCGACCGCGACCCCGCCGCCAAGGGGCAGGACTCGGGCCCGCGTCCCGAGGCCGCAGCGGCCGCGGAGGAGGCCGACGCCGCTTAAGCCTTGGCCCAGCGCCCGCGCCGCCGAAGCCTTACCGCCGGTTGGTTTTTTGCGCCACCGGCATGAGCGGCGGCTCCGCTACAATCCGGGCCGGCCGCCGCGGCATGTCCCGGAACCTCGATGCCTCGACCTCGTGACCCGATCATCCCCCTGCTCGCGGCCGGCGCCGTCGGCCTGGCGGCCCTGCTCGCCGTGCCGGGCGCGCACGCGGCCGAGCGCGCGCTGCCCGAGTCGCGCCAGGCGGTGCAGCTGTCCTATGCGCCGGTGGTCAAGCAGGTGGCGCCGGCGGTGGTCAACATCTACACCCGCCGCGTGGTCGAGACCGGCTGGCGCAGCCCGCTGTTCGGCGACCCCCTGTTCGAGCGGTTCTTCGGCCAGCTGTTTCCGGGCCCGCCGCAGGAGCGCATCCAGAACTCGCTCGGCTCGGGCGTGATCGTCGCCGGCGACGGGCTGATCGTGACCAACAACCACGTCATCGAGGGGGCCCAGGAGATCACGGTGGCGCTCGCCGACCGGCGCGAGTTCGAGGCGCGCCTGGTCGGCACCGACGAGGCGAGCGACCTCGCCGTGCTGCGCATCGATACCGGCGGCGAGCAGCTGCCCTGGCTCGAGCTCGGCGATTCCGACGCGGTCGAGGTCGGCGACATCGTGCTTGCGATCGGCAACCCGTTCGGCGTCGGCCAGACCGTGACCAGCGGCATCGTCTCGGCGACCGCGCGCACCGCCGCCATCGGCCGCGGCGGCGGCGCCTTCATCCAGACCGACGCCGCGATCAATCCGGGCAACTCGGGCGGCGCGCTGGTCACCCTCGACGGCCGCCTGATCGGCATCAACACCGCAATCTTCTCGCGCTCAGGCGGCTCGATCGGCATCGGCTTCGCCACCCCGTCCAACCTGGTGCGGGTGGTGGTCGACACCGTGGTCGGCGGCGGGCGGATGGTGCAGCCCTGGGTCGGCGTCGATGTGCAGCCGGTGACCGCCGACATCGCCCGCTCGCTCGGCCTCGACCGGCCGGCCGGGGTGCTGATCCAGGCGATCCACCCGGCGAGCCCGGCGCACGACGCCGGCCTCAGGGTCGGCGACGTGGTGCTGGCGATCGACGGCCACGAGGTGTTCGACACCGACGGCTTCCGCTTCCGCCTGCGCATGCGCGCCTCGGGCGCGACGGCGGTGTTCACCGTGCTCACCCGCGGCGGCCGGCGCGAGGTCGAGGTGAAGCTGATCGCCCCGCCCGAGACCCCGCCGCGCGACGTCCGCCGCCTCGCCGGGCGCAGCCCGCTCGCCGGCGCCACCGTCGCCAACCTGTCGCCGGCGCTGGCCGACGAGCTGGACCTCGACCGCAACCTGACCGGTGTGATCGTGCTCGACCTCGAGCCCGGGCCGGCGGCGCGCCTGGGCCTGCGCCCGGGCGACATCGTGGTCGAGGTCGCCGGGGTCGAGATCGACGAGGTGGCGACGCTGGCCCGGGTGCTGCAGGCGGAGCGGGACGAATGGACCATCGCCATCCGCCGCAACGGCGAGGTCCGCCGCGTGGTGGTGCGCTGATGGCGACCCTGTTCGAGGCGGCGGGGCTGGACGAGCGGGTGCTGCGGCCGCTCGCCGACCGGCTGCGCCCCCAGCGCCTCGACCAGGTGGTCGGCCAGGACCACCTGCTCGGCCCGGACGGGCCGATCGGGCGCATGGTCGCCGCCCACGGCCTCGCCTCGATCATCCTGTGGGGGCCACCCGGCAGCGGCAAGACCACCATCGCGCGCCTGCTCGCCGACGCCGTCGGCCTCGACTTCGAGCCGCTGTCGGCGGTCTTCTCGGGCGTCGCCGACCTGCGCAAGGTGTTCGCCCGCGCCGAGCAACGGCGCGCCGCCGGGCGCGGCACGCTGCTGTTCGTCGACGAGATCCACCGCTTCAACCGCGCCCAGCAGGACGGCTTCCTGCCCTACGTCGAATCGGGCGCCGTGGTGCTGGTCGGCGCGACCACCGAGAACCCGTCCTTCGAGCTCAACGCCGCGCTCTTGTCGCGCTGCCAGGTGCTGGTGCTCAACCGGCTCGACCGGGCGGCGCTGACCGAGCTGCTGGCGCGCGCCGAGGCCGACGCCGGCCGGCCGCTGCCGCTCGACGGCGACGCGCGCGAGGCGTTGTTCGGCATGGCCGACGGCGACGGCCGCTTCCTGCTCAACATGGCCGAGGCGGTCTACCAGCTGCCGGCGGGCGAGGCCCTCGACACCGCCGCCCTGGTGCGCACCGTCCAGCGGCGCGCGCCGGTCTACGACAAGGCCCAGGAAGGCCACTACAACCTGATCAGCGCGCTGCACAAGAGCCTCAGGGGCTCGGACGCCGACGCCGCGCTGTATTGGCTCGCGCGCATGCTGGTCGCGGGCGAGGACCCGCTGTACATCGTCCGCCGGCTGGTGCGCTTCGCCTCCGAGGACATCGGCCTCGCCGACCCGCAGGCGCTGGTCCAGGCGCTGGCGGCGAAGGACGCCTATCACTTCGTCGGCACGCCCGAGGGCGAGCTCGCGATCGCCCAGGCGGTGCTGTATCTGGCCACCGCGCCCAAGTCGAACGCCGCCTATCGCGCGCTCGGCGCTGCCGTGCGCGCGGCGCGCGCGACCGGCTCGCTGATGCCGCCGAAGCACATCCTGAACGCGCCTACCCGGCTGATGCGGGAGCTCGGCTACGGCGCGGGCTACGCCTACGACCACGACACCGATGACGCGTTCTCCGGCCAGAGCTATTGGCCGGAGGGCGTCGAGGGCGAGCGGTTCTATGTCCCGGCCGAGCGCGGCTTCGAGCGCGAGATCGCCAAGCGCTTGAAGTATTGGCAAGACCTGCGCGCCCGGCTCGCCGCCGGCGACAGTGACGGCGACGGATGACCACCCTGACGACGGTCGAGGTCGCGCCCGACGAGGCGGCATTGCGCCTCGACCGTTGGTTCCAGCGCCACTTCCCGGGCCTCGGCCGCGCGACCTTGCACAAGCTCCTGCGCACCGGCCAGGTGCGGGTCGACGGCCGGCGCGCGGCCGCCAGCCTGCGCCTCGCCCCCGGCCAGCGGGTGCGGGTGCCGCCCCAGGCGCACGGCGCGCCGGCGCCGCCGCGCCCGGCGCCGGCGCCGGCGCCGACGGCGGCCGAGGTCGAGGCGTTGCGCGCGCGCGTGCTGTACCGCGACGACGACATCATCGCCATCGACAAGCCGGCCGGGCTCTCGGTCCAGGGCGGCAGCGGCCAGCGCCGCCATCTCGATGCGCTCGCCGCCGCGCTCCAGTTCGACGCCGCCGAGCCGCCGCGCCTGGTCCACCGGCTGGACAAGGACACCAGCGGCGTACTGGTGCTGGCCCGGGCTGCGCGCGCGGCGGCGCGGCTGGCCGGCCTGTTCCGGAGTGGCGAGGTGGCCAAGACCTACTGGGCGGTGGTGGTCGGCGTGCCGCGGCCGGCCGCGGGCGTGGTCACCCAGGCGCTAACCAAGGCCGGCGGGCCGGGGCGCGAGAAGGTGACAGCGGCCGACGGCGGCGGCCGGCCTGATTCCGCCGAAGCGAAGCCGTTTCGGCTTCGCGCAGGCAGGCCGGCGACGACCCGCTACCGCACCATCGCCCGCGCCGGCGACCGCGCCGCGTGGCTCGAGCTCAGGCCGCTGACCGGGCGCACCCATCAGCTGCGCGTCCATTGCCTGGCGCTCGGCACCCCGATCGCCGGCGACGGCAAGTATGGCGGCAAGGCCGCGGCGCTCGAGATCGCGCCGGGCAAGGTAGTTCGCCGCCTGCAGCTGCACGCGCGCGAGCTGGTGATCCCGCAGGCGCCGGGCGGCAACCTGCGCCTGCACGCGCCGGTGCCCGCGCATATGCTGGCCACGTTCCGGGCGCTCGGCTTCGATCCCGACTCGCCGGCGGCGGAGGCCGGGCCGTGACCCCGCCGCGCGCTGGCTCGACGCCGACGCTGGTGATCTTCGACTGCGACGGCACCCTGGTCGATAGCCAGGACGCGATCGTCCGCGCCATGGCGACCGCGTTTGCCGGCGCCGGACGGGCGGCGCCCGCAGCAGCCGACGTCCGCCGCGTGGTCGGGCTGTCGTTGCCCGAGGCGATGGCGAGACTGGTCCCGGACGGATGCGGCGAGGATCACGCCGCGCTGGCCGCGCACTATCGCGAGGCGTTCACCGCCCAGCACGCCGACGGCGCGCCGCACGGCACCCTGTTCCCCGGCGCGGCCGAGGCGGTGGCCCGCCTCGATGCGCGCGGCTACCTGCTCGGCATCGCCACCGGCAAGTCGCGGCGCGGGCTTGCCACCACCCTCGCCGGTCACGGCCTCGAGCACCTGTTCGCCACCGTCCAGACCGCCGACGACGCGCCCAGCAAGCCGCACCCGGCGATGGTCGCCCAGGCGATCGCCGCGACCGGGGCGCGGCCCGAGACCACGGTCCTGATCGGCGATACCGCGTTCGACATGGCGATGGCGCTCGCCGCCGGCGCCGGCGCGCTCGGGGTCGGCTGGGGCTATCACCCGCCCGAGGAGCTGCGCGCCGCGGGCGCGCACCGGGTGGTCGACAGCTTCGACCAGATCGACGACGCGGTCGAGGCATTGATCGCCCTGCGCCGGGAGCGGTGATGCGCCTGCGTCTATGGCTCATGCGCGGGCTGGCGCTGGTCGTCGTGGTGCTGTGCCTCGCCGCGGTCGCGATCGCCGGCGTGATCGCCGCGATGCCGCCCGAGGCACTCGCCGCCCGCGCGCTGGCGCAGGCGGCGGCGGCGCTCGGGCGACCGATCCACGCCGCCCGCGCTGAGGTGGCGCTGTGGCCGGCGCCGCTGGTCAGCTTGCACGAGGTGATCGCGGCGCGCGCACCGGGCCTGGCGCGGCCCGGCCTGCTGACCGCGCGCCGCGTCGACATCGCGCTCGCGCCGTGGCCTCTGCTTGCCGGGATGGTACGGATCGCGCGCATCGCCATCGTCCAGCCGCGGTTGACCGTCGACAGCGAGCTGGGCGCGCTGTCGTCCTGGCATCTCGATCCAATCGCCGGCAGCGGCCCCGTGGTCACGGTCGCGGACGGCTCGGGCATGTTCCGGGTGCGCATCGGCGAGGGCTCGCTGGCGGTGGCGCTCGATCGGCTGGACGCGAGCTGGCCCGGACGCGGGCCGGTGTCGGTCGAGGCCGCGGGCCGCATCGGCGCCGGCACCGAGGTCTCGCTCAGCGGCCTGTGGCGCGCGCGCGCCGACGGCCAGACTTTCGATATTGCCGGCGGCAGCCTCGGCGGCGGGGCCATGTCGGGGACCGTCGGCCTGGAGCCCGGCTGCGGCCGGCCGCGAATTGCCGCCCGGCTCGCGCTCGGCGCGCTCGCGCTCGACGGCGCGCTCCGGCGCTTGGCGGGGATCGATTGGGGACTGGACCTCGACGCCGCCGACGGCGATGCGTTGGTGCCGCTGTTCTCTGACCGCCGGCTCGCCCTCGCCGGCTTGCGCGCGGTCGATCTCGATCTTTCGCTGACCGCGGAAACGGCCTCGCTCGGGGACGTCGAGACACAAGGCGCGCGCGTGAAGCTGTCGCTGTCCGACGGGGTGCTCGAGGTCACGCGCGCCGAGGCCCGCCTTGGCGACGGCCAGATCGCGCTCGGCGCCCGGCTTGACTGGATCGAGCGCCGCTACCGGCTGCAGGTCGACGCGCGGGACGTGCCTGCGCGCCTGCTCGGCCTCGGCAATCCGCTCGACAGTTTGCCGGGCAATCTTTCGCTGGCGCTTGATCTGGAGGCCAACGGGCGCAGCGCGCACGAGATCGCGGCCTCGATGACCGGGTCGCTCGACCTGCGCCTCGCCGACGCGTGGCTGGCCGGGGAGTCCTCGGCGCTGGTGACCGCGGTGTTCCCCTGGACGCGCGATCGGATGGGCCTGGTGATCGAAGGCGCCGAGGCGCGCGCGCAGGTGGTCGACGGCATGATCGAGGCGGGCGCCGGGCGGATCACCACGCCCGAGGTCGAGCTTGCGCTCGCGGGCATGGTCGATCTCGCCACCGAAAGCCTCTATGTCGACCTGGTACCGAGCCCGCGCGACACCGAGGCCGCGGGCATGATGGTGCCGCTGATCATCGCCGGCCCGATGGCGCAGCCGGCGCTGCTGCCCAACCCGGCCCCCATCGGCGCCGAGCCCGACGGGGACGAGCCGTGAGACGCCGCTATCGGCGCGTGGAGGTGCTTACGGAGTCGGCGGGGTTCCGGGTGGCGCTCGACGACCGCCCGCTCAGGACCCCGGCCAAGCACGTGCTGGCCCTGCCGAGCCGCGCGCTGGCCGAGGCCGTGGCCGGGGAGTGGCGGGCGCAAGAGACCGAGATCCTGCCGGCGACGATGCCGCTCACGCGGCTGTCGAATACCGCCATCGACCGCATCGCCGACCGCCCTGGCGAGGCGGCGGCGGAGATCGCCGCCTACGCCGAGACCGACCTGCTGTGCTATCGCGCCGACCACCCGCAGGCGCTTGCCCGCCGCCAGCACCTGGCCTGGCAGCCGGTGCTCGATTGGCTGGCCGGGCGCCACCACGCGCGCCTGCGCGTCACCCACGGCGTGGTGCCGGTGGCCCAGGATGCGTGCGCGCTCGCCGCGCTCGGGCGCGCGGTCGAGGCCCATGACGCGTTCCGTCTTGCGGCGCTCGGCGCGGCCACCCGGGCGGCGGGCTCGATCGCGCTCGCCCTGGCATTGATCGAGGGCGAGATCGACGCCGAGACCGCGGCCGCGGCGAGCCAGCTCGACGAGCGCTTCCAGGTTGAGCAGTGGGGCGACGACGACCAGGCATCGGCGCGGCGCGCGGCGCTTGCCGCCGACATCGCGTCAGCGGCGGCCTTCGCCTCGCTACTGGCGGCGGGTTGAGCCGGCGGCGCCCCGCGCTGGCGTCGAATCGGCCGAGATGTTATGTGCAGGTGCCCGCCCGCGGCCGCGAGCGGCCGTCCTGCGGGCCCGTCGCGAGGGGGCCATGGATTCGATCATCCGACAGCTTGAGGAGCGCCGTGCCGCGGCGCGTCTGGGCGGCGGCGAGCGCCGCATCGAGACCCAGCACGCCAAGGGCAAGCTGACCGCACGCGAGCGAATCGAGCTGCTGGTCGATGAGGGCTCGTTCGAGGAGTTCGACATGTTCGTCGAGCACCGCAGCACCGATTTCGGCATGGACCGCCAGCGCATCCCGGGCGACGGCGTGGTCACCGGCCACGGCACCATCAACGGCCGCAAGGTGTTCCTCTTCAGCCAGGACTTCACCGTGTTCGGCGGCTCGCTGAGCGAGACGCATGCCGAGAAGATCTGCAAGGTCATGGATCTGGCGATGCGCGTCGGCGCACCGGTGATCGGGCTCAACGATTCGGGCGGCGCTCGCATCCAGGAGGGCGTCGCCTCGCTCGGCGGCTACGCCGAGGTGTTTCAGCGCAACGTGCTCGCCTCGGGCGTGGTGCCGCAGATCAGCCTGATCATGGGGCCGTGCGCGGGCGGCGCGGTCTACTCGCCGGCGATGACCGACTTCATCTTCATGGTCAAGGACTCGTCCTACATGTTCGTCACCGGCCCCGACGTGGTCAAGACGGTGACCCACGAGGCGGTGACCGCCGAGGACCTGGGCGGCGCGGTCAGCCACTCGACCCGGTCCGGCGTCGCCGACCTCGCGCTCGACAACGACGTCGAGGCGCTGGCGATGGCGCGCCGGCTGTTCGACTTCCTGCCGCTCAACAATCGCGAGCCGCCGCCGCGGATCGCCACCGACGACCCCGGCGGGCGCACCGAGCCGTCGCTCTCGAGCCTGGTGCCGCCGGACCCGCACAAGCCTTACGACATCAAGGAGCTGATCCTGAAGGTGGTCGACGAGGGCGACTTCTTCGAGCTGCAGCCGAATTACGGCGCCAACATCGTGATCGGTTTCGCGCGCATGGAGGGACGCACGGTCGGCATCGTCGCCAACCAGCCGATGGTGCTCGCCGGTTGCCTCGACATCGCCACCGCGCGCAAGGCCGGCCGCTTCGTCCGCTTCTGCGACTGCTTCAACATCCCGATCCTGACCTTCGTCGACGTGCCCGGCTTCCTGCCCGGCACCGACCAGGAATACGGCGGCATCATCACCCACGGCGCCAAGCTGCTGTTCGCCTATGCCGAGGCGACGGTGCCCAAGGTCACCGTGATCGTGCGCAAGGCCTATGGCGGCGCCTACGACGTGATGAGCTCGAAGCATTTGCGCGGCGACGTCAACTATGCCTGGCCGAGCGCCGAGATTGCGGTGATGGGGCCGAAGGGCGCGGTCGAGATCATCTTCCGCGGCTCGCTCGCCGACCCCGAGGAGGTCGAGCGCAAGACCGAGGAGTATCGCGCCAAGTTCGCCAACCCTTTCATTGCCGCAAGCCGCGGCTATATCGATGATGTGATCCTGCCTCCGAACACCCGCCCGCGCATCTGCGGGGCGCTCAGGCTGCTGCTCACCAAGCGGCTCGAGAACCCGTGGAAGAAGCATGACAACATCCCGCTCTAATTTCCCGGTACTTACGATCGCAGGAGACCGAGTCGCGAACCTCATCCTTCGAGACGCGCCCTCCCGCCTTCGCGAAGCCCGCTTCCACCCTCCGCAGCGGCAGCGGCGCCGCCGCTGCTGCGGAGGACGGGTCGGCGGGCGAAGCAAGGGCGGGCGCTCCTCAGGCTGAGGACGTCTCGTAGCGCCCGCCCTCCGTGTTCCGCAAGCTGCTGATCGCCAATCGCGGCGAGATCGCCTGCCGCATCATCCGCACCGCGCGGCGCCTGGGGATCGGCACGGTCGCGGTCTACTCGGAAGCCGACGCCGGCGCGCTGCACGTGCGGATGGCCGACGAGGCGGTGGCGATCGGACCGGCGCCGAGCAGCGACAGCTACCTCGCCCTCGAGCGCGTGGTCGACGCGGCAAAACGGGCGGGTGCGGACGCGGTTCATCCCGGCTTCGGCTTCCTGGCCGAGAACGCGGCCTTCGCGCGCGCGCTTGCCGAGGCCGGCATCGTGTTCGTCGGGCCCGGGCCCGCGGCGATCGCGGCGATGGGCGACAAGCTCGCCTCCAAGAAGCTCGCCGAGCGCGCGGGGGTGAACATCATTCCCGGCCACGCGCACGCCATCGCCGACGTCGATGAGGCGGCGCGCGTCGCCGCCGGCCTCGGCTATCCGGTGATGATCAAGGCGTCCGCCGGCGGCGGCGGCAAGGGCATGCGCGCCGCCCGCGACGAGGCCGAGCTGCGCGACGGCTTCGACGCCACCCGGCGCGAGGCGAGGAGCGCGTTCGGCGACGACCGTATCCTGATCGAGCGGTTCATCGCCGAGCCGCGCCACGTCGAGATCCAAGTGCTGGCGGATTCCTACGGCAACGCGATCCACCTGAACGAGCGCGAATGCTCGATCCAGCGCCGCCACCAGAAGGTCATCGAGGAGGCGCCGAGCCCGCTGGTCGGCGCCGAGTTGCGCCGCGTTATGGGCGCGCAGGCGGTGGCGCTGGCGCGCGCGGTCGACTACGTCTCGGCGGGCACCGTCGAGTTCGTGGTCGGTCCCGACAGGCAGTTCTACTTCCTCGAGATGAACACCCGCCTGCAGGTCGAGCACCCGGTCACCGAGATGACCGCCGGCCTCGATTTGGTCGAGCAGATGATCCGGATCGCCGCCGGCGAAAGGCTTGCGATCACCCAGGACCAGGTGCCGCTCCAAGGCTGGGCGATCGAGGCACGCGTCTATGCCGAGGACCCCTCGCGCGGCTTCCTGCCCTCGGTCGGCCGGCTGACCCGGTTCATCCCGCCCGCCGAGGGCGCCGGCGTGCGCGTCGATGCCGGGGTCGCCGAGGGCGACGAGATCACCCGGTTCTACGATCCGATGATTGCCAAGCTCATCGTTCACGATGCGAGCCGCGAGGCGGCGATCGCGCGGATGCGCCGGGCGCTCGACCGCTTCGTGGTACACGGCGTACGGACCAACATCGCGTTCCTGGCCGCGGTGCTTGCTCATCCGCGCTTCGCCGACGGCCGGCTCAGCACCGGCTTCATCGCCGAGGTGTTCGGCGCGGGCTACGACGCCGCCGAGGCGCCGGCGGCCGTGGCCGATGTGCTCGCCGCGGTCGCGGCCTTCGCAGACCGGCGCACCGCCGAGCGCGCCGCCGCCATCGGCGGGTTGGTTCCGGCGCGCGAGTGCCGGCTCGCGATCGCGATCGGCGCGCAGCGGATCGACGCCGCCGTCAGTGCAATCGAGGCCGGCTACCGGGTCGCCCTCGACTCGCGAATCCTTACCGTGGCAAGCGACTCCTGGCGCCCCGGCCTCGACCTGTTCGAGGGCCGCGTCGACGGCCGCGAGGTCGCGGTCCAGATCCGGCGCGGCGCGCGCGGGACGTGGCAGCTGGTCCATGGCGGCGCCGAGGTCGAGGTCCTGGTGCGCGGCGCGCGCGCCGCCGAGCTGGCGGCGCGCATGCCGGCCAAGCAGGCGGCCGACCTGTCGAAGCTGCTGCTGTCGCCGATGCCCGGGCTGATGGTCTCGCTGGCGGTCGCGGACGGCGATCAGGTCAAGGCCGGTGAGCCCTTGTGCGTGATCGATGCGATGAAGATGGAGAACGTGCTGCGTGCCGAACGCGACGGCACGGTCGCCGAGATCAAGGTCCGCCCCGGCGACAGCGTCGCCGTCGACCAGGTGCTGATGACGTTCGAGTGAGCGCGCTCACCCGCCCGCGTCGGGCGCGGGCATCATGAACCGCGCAAGCTCGGTCTGGGTGCGCAGGATGCCGGCGGCGCGCTCCGCGCGCTTGACGATTCGCTCGGCCGCGAAGCCAAGCTGGACCATCGCGATGCCGGCATCGAAGATCTCGTCGTAGGCCGCGATCAGACCGGCGGCCAGGCGGAACCGGCCGATTCCCTCGAACACCACCCGGCGGCCCTTGGCGCCGTTGAACTTCGCGGTGTAGGCGAACACGTAGTGGGCGTAGCCGACATGGTCACTCAACGCCGGGTCGTACATCTTCCAGGCGAAGTCCTCGGCGTCGCGGCGGAAGTGGTTGTCGATCATGTCGGCGATCGCTGCCCGGCCGTGGAACGCGCCATAGAAGCCGTCGTGGTAGACACCGTCCTCGGCGAACAAGGCGGCAAGGTCGGCGCCGGTGCCGGCGGTCGCGGCGGCGCAGAACTGCTCGGTCAACGCAACGAAATCCATCTCCGATATCCTCGCTGCCGTCGGGACGTGGCATCATGCGCGAATGACCGGCGAGGGGGCAATGGCTTTGCCCGTCGGGCACAAGGCGGAGCGGGTGCGCATCAGCGGGCGGGTCCAGGGCGTCTGGTTCCGCGGCTGGACCGTGGACGAGGCGCGCCGGCGCGGCCTCGACGGCTGGGTGCGCAACCTCCGCGACGGCTCGGTCGAGGCGCTGTTCTCGGGCCCCGCCGAGGCGGTCGACGACATGGTCGCGGCGTGCCGGCGCGGGCCGCCGGCGGCGCGGGTCGATAACCTGGTGCGGCGCGCGGCCGCGGCCGTGCCCGGCACCGGCTTCACCGCCAAGCCGACCGTGTAACCGCCCGGTTACGCCTTCGGCCGCCGCCGTGGCCGGCTCACCAGCTCGCCGCCGCAGTTGGGGCAGGTGAAGGCCATCGCGCCGGCGCAGCCGGCACAGAAGGTGCACTCGTACGAGCAGATGAAGGCGTCGGCCTGGTGGCCGAGCGGCGCCTCGCACGTCTCGCAGGCCGGCCTCATCTCGAGCGCCATGGCAGTCTCCCTCAGCTTGCCGCCCGGGCCGGCTCGGCGTCATCGACCGTGGCGCCGAATTGGCGCTCGAACTGCAGCCTGAGGCGCGCGTCGACCTCGGCCATGGTCGCAGCGACGCCAAGGGCGGCGAGCGAGGTGACGCCGTAGCCGGCGAGCCCGCACGGCACGATGCCCCGGAAATTCGCAAGCTCCGGCGCGACGTTGAGCGACACGCCGTGATAGGTCACCCAGCGGCGCACCCGCACGCCGAGCGCGCCGATCTTCGCCTCGCTGCCGTCCGGGCGCGCCACCCACACCCCGATCCGCCCGGCGCGCCGCCCGGCGCGCACGCCGAAGTCGGCCAGGGTATCGATCAGCCAGGCCTCGAGGCCGCTGACGAACGCGCGCACATCGGCGCGCCGCCCCAGCGCTTGCAGATCGAGCATGACGTAGCCGACGCGCTGGCCCGGGCCGTGATAGGTGAACCGGCCGCCGCGCCCGGTGCGGTGGACGGGCAGCCGCAAGGGCTCCAGCAGCTCTGAATCCTTGGCGCTGGCGCCGCGGGTATAGAGCGGCGGATGCTCCAACAGCCACACCCGTTCGGCTGCGCGGCCGGCGCGGATCGCCGCCACCTCGGCTTCCATTTCCGCGACCGCGGCCGGATAGGGGACCGGCGCTTGGCTGAGCGTCCAACGCACGGGCGCCATGGCGGCGACCCTAACACGTGTTGAACTGGGGCGGGAGATTTGCTATCTGCCCCCCGGGTCAACAGGGTCGGGTCCACAGGGTCGGGGCTCGTGCCGCGTGTGCCCTGCGGTCGTGGCGGAACTGGTAGACGCGCAGCGTTGAGGTCGCTGTGGGGGCAACCCCGTGGAAGTTCGAGTCTTCTCGACCGCACCATCCATATGACCAGGGGCGCGAATTCGCGAGTCGCCTGACGACAGAGCAGTGAACCGGACCAGGTAGCCCGTGGTGCGATCACGCCGGGCTCCCACAGGCCAGGATGGGAGGTTGCAGATGATCGGCACCCCTTGGTTCGGCCGCTCGCGAACGACCATCTCCAGTGCACCGCCGGCGAGCGGGGGTCGGCCGTGACCGACGCCCCGGTCGACGACGCCCGCCGCCCGGCGGCCGAGGACAACGGCGATCCGGCGCGCCCGGTCACGCCCGAGTTCGTGCGCGACATCGCCGAGGCGCTGGCCGCCGGGCGCACCGCGGACGCGGTCGAGCGCGCGCGCACCCTCCACTCCGCCGACCTCGCCGACCTGGTCGAGGCGCTCAAGCCCGACGAGCGGGTGGCGCTGATCGGGGCGCTGGGCCCGCATCTCGATCCCGAGGTTCTGGTCGACCTCGACGAGCATGTCCGCGACCTGGTGCTCGAATCGATCGAGCCCGAGGCGATCGCCGCCCACGCCGCCGAGCTCGACACCGACGATGCGACCCACCTGATCGAGGACCTGGATGCGGCCGACCAGCAGAAGGTGCTGGAGGCGCTGCCGGCATCCGAGCGCGAGCTGATCGAGAACGCGCTCGCCTACCCCGAGAACAGCGCCGGGCGGCTGATGCAGCGCGACTACGTGGCGGTGCCGTCCTACTGGGATGTCGGCCAGGTGATCGACTGGCTGCGCGAGACCGACGAGCTGCCCGACGAGTTCTACGAGATCTTCGTCGTCGACCCGCGCCACCGCCCGGTCGGCACCGTGCCGCTCAACCGCGCGATGCGCACCAAGCGACCGGTATCGGTGGCCGAGATCATGGACCCCGAGCCGCGCCTGATCCCGGTCGACATGGACCAGGAGGAGGTCGCCTACCAGTTCGACCAGTACGGGCTCGCCTCGGCGGCGGTGGTCGCGCCCGACGGCCGGCTGCTCGGCCAGATCACGGTCGACGACGTGGTCGACGTGATCCAGGAAGAGGCCGAGGAGGACATCCACCGGCTCGGCGGCGTCGCCGCCCAAGGCGACCTGTACCTGAGCCCGCTCGCCACCGTCCGCCGGCGCTGGATATGGCTGCTGGTCAACCTGCTGACGGCAGTGATTGCCTCACTCACCATTGCGCTGTTCACGGACACCATCCAGCAGATCGTCGCGCTCGCCATCCTGATGCCGATCGTCGCCTCCATGGGCGGCAATGCCGGCACCCAGACCCTGACCGTCGCGGTGCGCGCGCTGGCGACGCGCGAGCTGACCGCGGCCAATGCCGCGCGCATGCTGTGGAAGGAGTGCGTGGTCGGCGGCACCAACGGCATCCTGTTCGCGATCGTCACCGGCGTCGTCGCGGCGCTGTGGTTCGAGAGCCCGATCATCGGCGTGGTCATCGGCCTGGCGATGATCGTCAACTTGCTGGTCGCCGGCGCCGCCGGTATGCTGATCCCGCTCGGCCTCCAGCGCGCCGGGGTCGATCCCGCGATCAGCGGCGGCATCGTGCTGACCACGGTCACCGACGTGGTCGGCTTCTTCGCCTTCCTGGGGCTGGCCAAGCTGATCATCCTGTGATCGCGCGTGCCGCCGGCCGGCCGTGACCAAGCTCACAGCGCCGGCACGGGTTTCGAGGTAGCAACGATCCGAGCGAAGAGCGCCCGGATCGCGGCCCGTTCAGGGCGTTCAAATCCGCTTGACGACGGCTTGGCAGGCTGGCCGCCCGCAGCCCGGGTGCCCATATTCCGGTCGGCGGGAAGACGCCTGGGAAGCGCCCGCGATGCGGTTTCGCGGGGTGCCGGTCACAGGAGGTGGCCATGGCCGATATTCGGACCCGCACCGTCCCCGGCTTTGAGGACGTCGTGCTCTGCGACGACGCGGACGCGGGCCTCAAGGCGGTAATCGCGATTCACGACACCGCCCTCGGGCCGGCTCTCGGCGGGGTGCGGATGTGGCGCTACGAAAATGAGCGGGCGGCGCTCGACGATGCGCTGAGGCTGGCTCGCGGCATGACGTCGAAGGCGGCGGTCGCGGGCTTGCCTTTGGGCGGCGGCAAGGCGGTGATCCTGGGCGATCCGCGGCGCGACAAGAGCGAGGCCCTGTTCCGCGCCTTCGGCCGCATGGTCGAGCGCCTGCGCGGGCGCTACATCACCGCCGAGGACGTCGGCACCTCGGTCGAGGACATCGCCACGGTCGCCCGCGAGACCCGCCATGTGGCCGGCCTCGCCGACGGCAGCGGCGACCCCTCGCCGGTGACCGCGGCGGGCACCTTTCACGGCATCCGCGCCGCGGCCCGCCACCGCTTCGGCAGTGACGACGTTGCCGGGCTCAGGGTCGCGGTCCAGGGCGTCGGCCATGTCGGCTACCACCTGTGCCGGCTGCTGCACGGCGCCGGTGCCGACCTGGTGGTGAGCGACGTCTCGGCGACCATGGTGGCGCGCGCGGCGGTCGAGTTCGGCGCCGCGACGGTCGCGCCCGATGCGATCTACGACGCAGACGTCGACCTGTTCGCGCCGTGCGCGCTGGGCGGCGCGATCAATCGCGACACCGTCCCGCGGCTCAAGGCGGCGATCGTCGCCGGCGCCGCCAACAACCAGCTCGCCGAGCCGATGGACGGGCGCGCGCTGCACCGGCGCGGCATCCTGTACGCGCCCGATTACGTGATCAACGCCGGCGGGCTGATCAACGTGTCCTGGGACGTCCTTCACCGCGGCGAGCCTTACGACCGCGCCGAGGTCCTGGACCAGGTGGCGCGCATCGACCCGGTGCTGACAGCGATCTTCGCGCGCGCCGCGGCCGAGGGCCGGCCGGCCAACGAGGTTGCCGACGCACTCGCCCGCGGCCGCCTGCGCCCGGCCGCGGCAGCCTGACCAACTCCCGAACGCGGGCCCTGAAGACGCAAGCCCGGGCCGCGACGCGCGCGACCCGGGCCTGACTGCGGCGCGGAACGCGACGCTACTTGAGCATGTCGGTGACCGCGTCGATCCCCGCCTGGGCGCACATCTCGTCCTCGTCGGCGCTGGCGCCGCTGACGCCGATGCCGCCGATCTGCTGGCCGCCGGCGGTCATGATCGGCAGGCCGCCGGGGAACGAGGCGATGCCCGGAATGTTGGCGATGCCCGGGATCCGCCCCGGCTCGCCGTCCTTGCCGAAGGCGAGCTCGCCGAACACGCGCGAGGGGAACGGGAACATGGTCGAGGAGTGGCCCTTCATCTGCGCGATCTGGATCGAGCCGAGGAACGCCCCCTCCATGCGCTTGAACACCTTCAGGTTGCCGCCGTCGTCGAACACCGCGACGTTGATCGGCCGCCAGCCCGAGGCGGCGGCCTTGGCGACGCACGCGTCGGCCATCATGTTCGCCATTTCGAGGCTGATCACCGGCTTCTGGTCGAGCGCCTGGGCGCCCGCGCCGAGGCCGAGAACGACCACCGCCGCGCCGGCGGCGGCAACGAGCTTGGACATGGTGTGCATGAACTCCTCCCTGTCGGCTGAGGCGAAAGCCGCCCATCCGGTGCAGAGGCTATCCGCAAGCCGCGAGCGGTGCAAACGACAAACCCGTGACTGGCGCCGGGGCCGGCCCTAAAGCAGGCCGAGGTCGCGCAGCTCCTCGACCATCTCCGCCGGCATGCGCAGCTGGGCGTCGTCGCCGCCGCGCGGGCGCGCATCGGGCGGCGCGTCCGCGGGCTCGAGGTAGCGCCAGCCCTGCATCGGCCGGCAGCGCCGGGGCGCGGTCTCGACCAGGTCGGGATCGAGCACGATCGCGCAGCGCTTGAGCGCCGCCGCGTCGTCCGCGCGCTCGAGCGCGAGGATGCGCTGGCGGACGCGCACGGAGCCCTTGATGATCCAGTACAGCGAGCCCTTACCGGCGATCTCGCCCGCCCGGCGCGGGAAGTTGCGCGTCCAGTGCCTGAGCGCCGGCACCTCGCCGGCGGCGGCCTGGCGCGCAAGCCGGCCGCCCTGGAGGGCGCGCAGCTGATCGACGCTGCCCGCGCCAACGCACATCTTCAGCAGGTGCACGGTCATAGCCCATCTGTAGCGCGATTCGCCGCGCGTTCGAAGCCCCGGCGCGCCGCGTCATGGCACGCGGCCCGTCCTCCGCAGCAGCGGCAGCGCCGCTGCCGCTGCGGAGGGTGGAAGACGCGGAGGGCGCGGAGAAGGGTTGAACCACGGAGGGCACAGAGGACACAGAGTATGTCCTTCTCTGTGAACTCTGTGGTCTCTGTGGTTGATACTTTCCTGGTCCTCTCCGCGGCCTCCGCGCCTCCGCGTGACCCCAACGGTGCGTGCGGCTTGCCTGGGGCGGCGGTGGAGGTAGACTGCCGGCGACAACGCCGGGAGGAGGCGAGCGATGGCCGACGACGCAACCAGACCGCGTTTCGCGGGCGTGATCCCGCCCGTTCTCACCCCGTTCCGGGCTGACCTGAGCCCCGCCTGCGCGCGCTTCACCGCGCATGCCCGCTGGCTGCTCGACGAGGGCGCCACCGGGCTCGCGCCGTTCGGCACCACCGGCGAGGCCAACTCTCTCTCGGTCGACGAGCGGCTGGTGCTGCTGGAGTCGCTCCTCGGCGCCGGCATCGATCCGGCCGTGGTGATGCCGGGCACCGGCTGCTGTGCGCTCACCGACAGCGTGCGCCTCACCGAGGCCGCGGTGCGCGCGGGCTGCGGCGGGGTGCTGATGCTTCCCCCCTTCTACTACAAGGGGGTGAGCGAGGACGGCGTGTTCGCGTCCATCGCCGAGGTGGTCGAGCGGGTCGGCGACACGCGCCTGCACGTCTACCTCTACCACATCCCCCCGGTCGCCCAGGTCGGCTTCTCGCTCAGCCTTATCGAGCGGCTGATCGGCGCCTACCCCGAGACCGTGGTCGGGCTCAAGGACAGCTCGGGCGACTGGGCCAACACCAAGGCGGTCATCGACGCCTTCCCGGGCTTCGCCACCTTCTCGGGCTCCGAGGTGTTCCTGCTCGACAATTTGCGCGCGGGCGGCGCCGGCTGCATCACCGCGACCGGCAACGTCAATGCCGCCGCGATCCGCGCGCTCTACGACCGCTGGCAGGGGGCGGACGCGGATTCGCTCCAGGCCGACATTACGGCGTTGCGCAAGACCATCCAGGCGTTCCCGATGATCCCGGCGCTGAAGGCGATCCTCGCCCGGCACCTCGGCGATGCCGACTGGTCCCGCACCCGCCCGCCGCTCCGCGACCTCACCGCCGAGCAGGCCCGCGCGCTCACCGAAGCGCTGCGCACCCGCGCCTTCGCGCTCGCGGCGTGACGGCTCAAGTCGACAAGATGTTTCAAAGTCAAACTGATTCCGGTGCCTCGACAAAGTCCCGTCATTCCCGCGAAAGCGGGAATCCATCGTCGGGCCGGAACTCCCGCCGTCGCGGCTGTGAACAAGACGTTGGGGCCGCTCCGAATTCGCCGCCTCCGCGCACGCGGGGGTCCAGTTACCCGTTGAGACGTCTGGATTCCCGCTTTCGCGGGAATGACGAGAATGGGCTTTGGGGGGAGAACGACAGCCAC
>DASWHU010000146.1:0-1819 GCA_036398035.1 Alphaproteobacteria bacterium
CGCCGGCGGCTCGAGCGCGGGGTCAAGCTCAACCACCCCGAGGCGGTGGCGCTGATCACCGACCACATCGTCGAGGGCGCCCGCGACGGCAAGTCGGTCGCCGAGCTGATGAGCGAGGGTGCCGCGGTGCTGAGGCGCGTCCAGGTGATGGAGGGCGTGGCCGAGATGATCGGCGAGGTCCAGGTCGAGGCGACCTTCCCCGACGGCACCAAGCTGGTCACCGTCCACGCGCCGATTCGCTGACGGAGGCGCCCGTGATTCCCGGAGAGATCCTGCCCGCCGCCGGCGAGATCGTGCTGAACGCGGACCGCGAGGCGATCACCCTCACGGTCACCAACACCGGCGACCGGCCGGTGCAGGTGGGCAGCCACTACCACTTCTTCGAGACCAACCCGGCGCTCGCCTTCGACCGCGACCGGGCGCGGGGCCTGCGCCTCGACATCCCGGCCGGCACCGCGGTCCGCTTCGAGCCCGGCCAGGCGCGCGACGTTCACCTGATCCCCTATGCCGGCCGCCGCCGCGCGGTCGGCTTCAACCGGCGGGTCATGGGCCCGCTCGACGGCGCGCCGGGCTGAGCCATGGCCACGCCGATCGGGCGCCGCGCCTATGCCGACATGTTCGGCCCGACCACCGGCGACAAGGTACGCCTCGCCGACACCGAGCTGGTCATCGAGGTCGAGGACGACCGCACCACCTACGGCGAGGAGGTCAAGTTCGGCGGCGGCAAGGTGATCCGCGACGGCATGGGCCAGAGCCAGGCGACGCGCGCCGACGGCGCGGTCGATACCGTCATCACCAACGCGCTGATCCTCGACCATTGGGGCATCGTCAAGGCCGATATCGGCCTCCGCGACGGCCGCATCGCCGCGATCGGCAAGGCCGGCAACCCGGACACCCAGGCCGGCGTCGACATCGTCATCGGCCCCGGCACCGAGGCGATCGCCGCCGAGGGCCTAATCGTCACCGCCGGCGGCATCGACGCCCACATCCATTTCGTCTGCCCGCAGCTCGTGGAGGCGGCGCTGGCGAGCGGGGTCACCACCATGCTCGGCGGCGGCACCGGGCCCGCCGCCGGCACCAACGCCACCACCTGCACCCCCGGGCCGTGGCACATCGCGCGCATGCTGCAGGCGGCGGAGGCGTTCCCCGTCAACCTCGGCTTCTTCGGCAAGGGCAACGCCAGCGCGCCGGCGGCGCTCGTCGAGCAGGTCGAGGCCGGCGCCTGCGGCCTGAAATTGCACGAGGACTGGGGCACCACGCCCGCGGCGATCGACTGCTGCCTCGCGGTCGCCGACGATCACGACGTCCAGGTGCTGATCCACACCGACACCTTGAACGAGTCGGGGTTCGTCGAGAACACCATCGGCGCGTTCAAGGGCCGCACCATCCACGCCTTCCACACCGAGGGCGCCGGCGGCGGCCACGCGCCCGACATCATCCGGCTGTGCGGCGAGGCCAACGTGCTGCCGTCGTCGACCAACCCGACCCGCCCGTTCACGGTCAACACGGTCGACGAGCATCTCGACATGCTGATGGTCTGCCATCACCTCGATCCGCGCATCCCCGAGGACGTGGCGTTCGCCGAAAGCCGCATCCGCAAGGAGACGATCGCGGCCGAGGACATCCTCCACGACCTCGGCGCATTCTCGATGATCGCCTCCGACAGCCAGGCGATGGGCCGGGTCGGCGAGGTGATCATCCGCACCTGGCAGACCGCCGACAAGATGCGCCGCCAGCGCGGACGCCTGCCCGAGGAGTCGGGCGACAACGACAATTTCAGGGCTAAGCGTTATATCGCCAAGTACACCATCAACCCGGC
>DASWHU010000147.1:0-4965 GCA_036398035.1 Alphaproteobacteria bacterium
CGAGGAATCGGCGCGCGGCGGCAAGCGGCGCGTCACCCTGGGCGGCGGGCGCAGCCTCGATGTCGCCATCCCGGAGGGGATCGAGGACGGCCAGTCGATCCGGCTCAAGGGCCAGGGCGAGCCCGGCATCGGCGGCGGGCCAGCGGGCGATGCGTTGATCCGGGTCCAGGTCGAGCCGCACCCGGTGTTTACCCGCGATGGTAGTAATTTGCGCATGGAGCTGCCGGTCACCCTGGTCGAGGCGGTGGTCGGCGCCAAGGTCGAGGTGCCCACCCTCGACGGGCCGGTCACCATGACCGTGCCCGCCGGCTCGAACACGGGCGACACCCTGCGCCTGCGCGGCAAGGGCATTCGCCGACGCGGCGCCTCGGGCCGCGGCGACCAGTACGTCCGGCTCAAGGTGGTGCTGCCGCGCAAGCCCGACGACGAGCTCGGTACGTTCGTCCGCGACTGGGCGCAGCGCCACCCCTACAAGGTGCGCTGAGCCGGCGGCGGGCTTCCCCGGCTTGTCACGCGAGCGTGCCGATACTAGTACTGGCGCGGCCGGCCGGTGGGCGGAGGCATGAAGGGGAGCGCGATGCGGCGAGCCCGATGGGGCGGACTCCTTGGCCTGGCGATGAGCGTCCTGGCGGCGCCGGCGCTGGCCGACGATGCGCCGGCGCCGGCCGAGGACCGCGATACCCTGTCTCCCGCCCAGCTGCGGATCGAGGAGCGGCTGCGCCGGGTCGAGGCGGTCACCGAGCTGTTCAACCGCCAGACCCGGCTGTGGCGGCTGAGCTACCCGCTGCTCTACGGCGCGGTCGACATGTGTCCCGACCGCATCCGCGCCAGCGCCGGGTTCTCCTACGCCAACGCCTACCTGTTCCGCGGCGCCGCGCGCAGCGCCGCCAACGCGCTGGGCTACGACCACCGGGTCTCGGTGGTCGACGTGGCGCCGGGCAGCGCCGCCGCCGCCGCCGGCATCCAGCGCCGCGACGTGCTGGTCGCGATCGGCGACTGGCAGTCGCCGATCGGCGACGGCGCGGTGTCGCTGGCCGCGGCGATGCTGCGCGACACGCTCGAGCGCTCCGGCGCCGCGGTGCTGACGATGGCGCGCGGCCACGACAGCTACCAGGCCAAGATCAAGCCCGACTACATCTGCGACCTGCAGGTGATCGCGGCGCCCGGCGACATGCTGAGCGCCTATGCCGACGGCGACCGGGTGGTGGTGTTCCACGGCATGATGGACTTCATCGCCGACGACGGCGAGCTCGCCGCGGTGATCGCGCACGAGATCGCCAACAGCCTGTTGCCCGGCCTCGGCATCGCCGGCAGCCCGAGCGACTACTCGCTGTCCAATTTCTTCAACTGGGGCATGGAGCCCGAGGCGACCGGCGATCCGGTCGACGATCGCGCGCGGGCGCACGACCGCGGCCTCGCCGCCGACTATGTCGCCGCTTATCTGCTCGCCCGCGCCGGGTTCGACCACCGCGCCCTGATCGGGCTGTGGCGGCGGGTCGCCGCGGCGGGCCTGGTCGATGCCGACGGCGGCTATTCGATTCCCGACGCCGAGCGGACCGCCCGGCTGGCGGCGACCATCGTCGAGGTCGATGCCAAGCTCGCAAGCCATGGCGCGCTCGCCCCCAGCCCCGACGGCCCGCCCGCGGCACCGGCGGAAGCGTCCGCGGCGACGGTCGAGGTGGCGGCGCCTGCGGCGACGGTCGAGTTCGTGGACCTGCCCTGGGCGGCGCCGGTCGAGACCGTGGCGGTCGAGACCGAGGTGCCGGACATTCCCGCAGACGCGCCGATACCGGCGGCCGGCATCGAGGCCACGGGCGCGGTCGAGGTCGAGGGCATGCCGTGGACGGCGCCGGCACGGCTGCTGCCGACCGACGAGTCGATGCACCAGGACGTGGCGATGACGGCGCTGGGCGCGCCCGAGCCGGCTGCCGACGTGCAGCCCGCGCTCGATCGCGCCGGCTTTTCGTTCGTCGACTGGTTCGGGCGGTGACATTTTCCGGCACCGGGCGGGCGCGGCTTTCCCGCCGTCCGGGCATGGTGTAGGTTGGCGCCGCTCGGCCCCGATCCCGCTCGCGAAGCCCCCGTGTCCGGTCAATTCGACATCATCATGTCCGATCTTACCGCCCAGATCGCCCACGCGCCCGCGCCGCTGCTCGCCGGCCGCAGGGGCGTCGTGATGGGTGTGGCCAACGACCGCTCGCTCGCCTGGGGCATCGCCCGGACCGCGGCGGCGCATGGCGCCGACATCGCCTTCACCTATCAGGGCGAGGCACTGGCCAAGCGCGTCCACCCGCTCGCCGCCTCGGTCGGCTCGACCATGGTGCTGGCGTGCGACGTCGCCGACGAGGCGAGCATCGATGCCGCGTTCGCGCGCGTGCTCGAGCGCTTCGGCGGCATCGACTTCGTGGTCCACGCCATCGCCTACTCGGACAAGGAGGAGCTCAAGGGCCGCTACCTCGACACCAGCCGCGACAACTTCGCGCGCACGCTCGACATCTCGTGCTACTCGTTCACCGCCGTCTGCCGGCGCGCGGCCCTGACCATGAAGCCGGGCGGGTCGCTGCTCACGCTTACCTATTCGGGCGCCGAGCGGGTTATGCCGCACTACAACGTGATGGGCGTGGCCAAGGCGGCGCTGGAGGCGAGCGTGCGCTATTTGGCGGTCGACCTGGGCGGCGCCGGCATCCGGGTGAATGCGATCTCGGCCGGGCCGATCAAGACCTTGGCGGCGAGCGGCATCGGCGACTTCCGCTATATCCTCAAGTGGAACGAGTACAACTCGCCGCTCAAGCGCAACGTCACCATCGACGACGTCGGCGGCGCGGCGCTGTTCCTGCTCAGCGACCTTAGCAGCGGGGTGACCGGCGAGGTGGTCCATGTCGATGCCGGCTACCACGTGGTCGGGATGAAGGCGGTCGACGCGCCCGACATCGCGGTGGTCTGACCGCCCCGCAGCCATGGCCGGCAACAGCTTCGGCGCCCTGTTCCGCTTCACCACCTGGGGCGAGAGCCACGGGCCCGAGATCGGCTGCGTGATCGACGGCGTGCCGCCGCGCATTCCGCTCGAGGAGTCGGACATCCAGCCCTGGCTCGACCGGCGCCGACCCGGACAGTCGCGCCACACCACCCAGCGCCGCGAGGCCGACCGGGTGCGCATCGTCGCCGGCACCTTCGAGGGCGTGACCACCGGCACGCCGCTCGCGCTCGCGATCGAGAACGTCGATGCCCGGCCCAAGGACTACTCCGACATCAAGGACAAGTTCCGCCCGATGCACGCCGACTACACGTACTGGCGCAAGTACGGCGTGCGCGACTATCGCGGCGGCGGGCGGGCGAGCGCGCGCGAGACCGCGATGCGGGTCGCCGCCGGCGCGGTCGCGCGCAAGGTGCTGGGCGAGAGCGTGCGCGTGCGCGGGGCGATGATCCGGATGGGCCGCCACGCCATCGACCGCGCCAACTGGGACTGGGACGAGGTCGCGCGCAACCCGTTCTGGTGCCCCGATGCGGCGGTCGCGACGGCGTGGGAGGACGAGCTCGACGCGCTCAGGCGCGCGGGCAACTCGGTCGGCGCCGAGATCGAGATCGTCGCCGAGGGCGTGCCGGCCGGCTGGGGCGATCCGGTCTACGACAAGCTCGACGCCGACCTCGCCAAGGCGATGATGTCGATCAACGCTGTCAAGGGGGTGGAGATCGGCGCGGGCTTTGCCGCCGCCTCGATGACCGGGCTCGACGGCGCCGACGAGATGCGCGCCGGCCGCGGCGTCGAGGCGCCCGAGTTCCTGTCGAATTACGCCGGCGGCATATTGGGCGGCATCTCGACCGGCCAGGACATCGTGGTCCGCTTCGCGGTCAAGCCGACCAGCTCGATCCCCGCGCCCAGGCGGACCATCGACACTGAGGGCCGCGAGACCGAGATCTCGACCACCGGCCGCCACGATCCCTGCGTCGGCATCCGCGCGGTACCGGTGGGCGAGGCGATGATGGCCTGCGTGCTCGCCGACCACATGCTCCGCCACCGCGCCCAGACCGGCGGCTGATGCCCAATGCCTATCCGAATTGAGTCGTCATTCCGGGCGCACCGCAGCGCGAAGCGGTGCGGTGCAGACCCGGAATCCATTAGTGCCGCAACGAGACCCGGGCTCAGTGACACATCACCGCGTGCCGCATCGGTTCCGGGACGACGGAGTGCGGAGAATGGTCGGGCGTCGTTCGCCTCACGCGGAGGCGCGGAGGACGCGGAGCAGAAAGAAAGGCAAACCACAGAGGGCACAGAGGCCACAGAGGTAAGGTTTCTCTGTGTCCGCTGTGGTTAATTCCGGCCAAGCCATCTCCGCGATCTCCGCGCCTCGGCGTGCTTCATGGCTGCTCACCGCCGGAAATGCTCGCGAAATGCGATTGCTTTGCCCGCTCGCGGGGGAGGGCGCCATTTTCATGGCCTCCCCCCGCTGGCGGAAGGCAGGTGGGAGTGGATGGATTGACCGTTATCGGAATCCGCTCTGAAGCAAGCTCAATCGTTAGAGAGGCAACTATGGCGAAGTCCAAGACCAGCGGCAAGACCGCGCCCAAGCGCACTGCGGCAAAAAAGAAGTCCGACAAAACAGCGCGCGCGCCGCGCACGAGTCGCGGCATGGCGCGGGCGGACCGGCTGTGGGCCCTCGGCATCGAGCCCGACCTGGACGCGCTCGACGACCGCATGAAGCACTATTTCGAGGTCTGTCGCGACAAGCTCGGGCTGCTGCCCAACGTGCTCAGGGCGCATGCGTTCAAGCCCGCGAGGCTCGCCAACTTCGTCAACACCTACAACGAGCTGATGCTGGGCGACTCGCCCTTGAGCACGCTCGAGCGCGAGATGATCGCGGTCGCGGTCTCGAGCGTGAACAAGTGCTTCTACTGCCTGGTCGCCCACGGCGCCGCGGTGCGCGCACTCTCGGGCGATCCCGTCCTCGGCGAGGCGATCGCGCACAA
>DASWHU010000148.1:0-9749 GCA_036398035.1 Alphaproteobacteria bacterium
CCACCAGCAGAGGAGACCGTCCAGATGCACGCTATCACGATCGGGTTGGATATCGCGAAGTCGGTGTTTCAGGTCCACGGCGAGGATGCGCAGGGCAGGATTGTTCTGCAGAAGCGGCTCAGGCGCTCGCAGGTAGTGCCCGTCTTCGCCAAGCTGCCACCGGCGCTGGTGGGCATCGAGGCCTGCGGCTCGGCGCATCATTGGGCGCGGCAATTGCAGGCGCTGGGCCATGAGGTGCGGCTGATCCCGGCGGCCTATGTGAAGCCCTTCGTCCAGCGCAACAAGACCGATGCGCGCGACGCGGCGGGCATCTGCGCGGCACTGGGGCGGGCGGACATGCGCTTCGTGCCGGTGAAGAGCGTGGGCCAGCAGGCCTCGCGCGGACTGGAGCGCTCGCGCGAGCTGCTGGTCAAGCAGCATACCCAGCTCATGAACTGCACGCGCAGCCTGCTGGCCGAGCTCGGCATCGTCGCGGCGCAGGGCCGGCAGGGCTTCGCCGCGCTGGCGGCGTTGGTGGTCGAGGGCGATGAGCGGATACCCGCGGTGCTGCGCCTCGCCCTCTCCCACCTGCTGCGGCAGATCGAGCAGCTGCGGCGCTCGATCGCGGCGCTGGAGGAGGAGATCATGGCCGTGGCCAAAGCCGACCCGGTGATGCGTCGGCTGGCCACCATCCCCGGCGTCGGTGGCCTGACCGCGTACGCCATCGTCGCCGCGGTCGGCGACGGCCGGCGGTTCGCCTCGGCGCGCGACTTCGCCGCCTGGTGCGGGCTCACGCCCCGGCAGCATTCCAGCGCCGGCAAGCGCCGCGACAAGGGCATCTCGCGCCAGGGCGACATCCGCTTGCGCAAGCTGTTCGCCCTCGGCGCCAGCACCGTCATGCGCAACGCCCGCGCCCAACCCGCGCGGGCCAGCGAGTGGCAGCGCGGCATCCTGGCCCGCCGGCCGGTCAAGGTCGCGGTACTGGCGCAGGCCGCCAAGACCGCGCGCATCGCCTGGGCCGTGCTCACCTCCGGCGAGAGCTATCGCGCTCCCGGCGCGGCGGTCGCCGCCGCCGCCTAACTCGACAATTGCTTCCCGGTCGGCGACGGCGCCAGGCCGGCGGGTCAGCAAGGAGCAGAAGGCAGCGACGGCAAAATGGTCAGGACCTGGAACGGGACACTCCGATACGTCATCGCGCTTCCAAGCGCGCCGCAATGCTGGGAGCCCGTTCCGCGATACCCATCGGGGCCGGCGGTCGACAGGCCGCAGCAACAGGCCGAATACATGACCGCTCCAGACTCTTTGCCAAAACCGCTTCTCGCCCCTTGCCAGAGGGGGGCCGTCCATACATGACGACGAGAACAGTGGCCTGAGTCCTTATCAATGCGATCCGGTATGAGATGTCCTGAGCGCCGGCGCGCCGCACCAGCAGGGCCGCGATCACGGCAATGCCGGCGGCGGCGAACTCGACCATGGGCATTGGAGAACGGGTTGGCGCTGGGGTCCGCCTGCCGGTGTCGCAGTCGGCGGCGCGCCGTCAACCCGGCCGCTCGCTAGCCGGCGCCGGCGAGGTCCTCCTGGCGCAGGCTGTAGTGCAGGCGGTAGATGCCGGCGGCGATGTCGGCGAGGCCGTGGCCGGACAGCACGCGGTCGGCGAGATCGCCGGCGCGCAAGCCGGCGAGCGTCTCCGGCTCGATCGCATCGACCAGCAGCACCCAGTCGGCGATCTGGTCGGGCGCGGCGCGCAGCGCCTTCTCCTCGGTCTCGGCGCGGCTTGCCTCGGCATCGCCCCGCAACAGGTGCGCCCCGACCACGCCCGGCCGCTCGACCAGCGTCGCCAGCAGCTCGCCCGCAAGCCGGTCGCGCACCCGCGCCGCCGCATCGGCTGCCGGCGCGAAGCGCACGGTCAGCATCGCGCCGCCCTCGCCGCGGCCGAGGCTCGCGATGACCCGGCAGAGCGTGCGGTTGCTGTTGCGGAAGGTCTGGATCGCGCGCTTGGTCCACGGCGTCGGGTCGTTGAGCCGCGCGAGATAGGCCGGCGAGGTCAAGGTCGCCAGGCTCTCGGTCTCGTAGAAGTTGAAGTATTTGGGCGATGCGTCGTGCGCGACGTAGCGGCGCCCGCGCAGGAAGCCCGGCACCCCGACCCGCTCGGGGATGTGCTCGGCCACGTGCCAGTGGTTGAAGTCGTCCTCGGCCCCGGGGGCGATGTCGTTCCAGAACGCCATCACGCCCTTGCCCGCAAGCGTCATCGCCGGCCCTCCCGGTTTCCGGCGCGCTCAGGCGTGGCCGGTGTCGGCCTCGGTGCCGGCCTTCGCCTTGGAGGCATCGAGGCGCGCGACCTCGAGCACCGTGCCCTTGACCCCGACCACGCGCATCTCGGTGCCGACCGGCATGTCCTCGCCGGCGACCAGCCACAGCGAATCGCCGATCCGGGCACGCCCGCGGCCGCCCGCGATCGGCTCGGCCAGGCGCACGATGCGCCCGACATACTGCTCGCCGCGGCGGTTGAGCGCCGGCTCGTCGGTGGGCTCGGCGCCCGGGCGCCAGACCTTGCGCCCGACATAGATGCTGCCCACCGACAGCACCGAGTAGACCAGGATCTGGTACTGCCAGTCGAGCGCGGGCAGCACCAGCAGGACCAGGCCGGTGATCCCGGCGGAGACGCCGAGCCACAGGAAGAAGGTGCCCGGCACCAGCATCTCGAGCGCCACCAGCGCCACGCCGGCGATCCACCAATGCCAGTACTGGACCTCGGTCAAGAAGCTGTCCATCGCCAAGGCTCCTCAGGGACTCGTTTGCGCCGCGCCGCTGTTGCCGCGGCGATCGATCGCCTCCTTGGCCAGCTCGGCGATGCCGGCGACCGCGCCGATCACGTTCGCCGCCTCGAGCGGCATCATGATGATCTTGCTGCTCGAGGCGCTGGCGATGTTGCCCAGCGCCTCGACATATTTCTGGGCGACGAAGTAGTTGATCGCCTGGACGTTGCCCTTGGAGATCGCCTCCGAGACCATGGTCGTCGCCCGCGCCTCGGCCTCGGCCGAGCGCTCGCGCGCCTCGGCGTCGCGGAACGCGGCCTCGCGCCGGCCCTCGGCCTCCAGCACCGCCGCCTGCTTGCTGCCCTCGGCGCGCAGGATTTGCGCCTGGCGGTCGCCCTCGGCGACCAGGATCACGGCACGCCGGTCGCGCTCGGCCTTCATCTGGCGCCCCATCGACTCGACCAGGTCGGCCGGCGGGCTGATGTCCTTGACCTCGATGCGGGTGATCTTGACCCCCCACGGATTGGTCGCCTCGTCGACCACGTGCAGGATGCGGGCGTTGATCACCTCGCGCTGCGACAACAGCTCGTCGAGGTCCATCGAGCCCATCACGGTACGCAGGTTGGTCACGGTCAGGTTGACGATGGCGAGCTCGAGGTCGGCGACCTCGTAGGCCGCCTTGGCCGCCTCGAGCACCTGGAAGAACAACACGCCGTCGACCCGCACCATGGCGTTGTCCTTGGTGATGATCTCCTGGCTCGGCACGTCGATCACCTGCTCCATCATGTTGAGCTTGGCGCCGACGCCGTCGATCACCGGCACGATCAGGTTGAGGCCGGGCCTGAGCGTGCGGGTGTAGCGGCCGAACCGCTCGACCGTGAACTCGCGGCCCTGCGGCACCGACTTGACGCTCAGGAACACCAGGATCACGGCGAGCACCAGGACGACGACGACGAAGATCGTCAGGCCAATCGGTTGCATGGCGGCTTCCCCCGGTTTGCGCGGCAGCGCGCCGCGGCGCGACGCGACGCGGCAGTCTATCCCGTTACTGAGATAGCCTGCGACCGCGAATTTTCGAGCGCCGGCAAGCCGGCCGCCGGGGCGCCTAGTCCGGCGACTTGACGATGATCACGCCCGACATCAGCGGGTGGACGCCGCACACGTAGGGGATCACCGTCTCCTCGTCGAACTCGATCAGCGCGGTGCCGCCGGGCATCAGGATGCCGGTGTTGAACTCGCGCTCGAGGCCGACCGCGCTGTGCTCGATGCCGTGGATATTGGTGAAGTGGATGCAGTCGCCCGGCGCGACATAGATGTCGCCGGGCTCGAAGGTGTAGGTGATCGCCACCTCGTGGACCGCCGTGCACTCTTCGGCGCGCGCCGCGGGCGCGAGCGCGACCAGGACGGCGAAGATCGCCGCGGCCGAAGCGACGGCGCACTTGACGGCGGCTGGACCTGGTTTCATGACGCTCGTGCCTGCTCGACGTTTCAAAACGCCCGATAAAGACACCAAGGCGGCGCGAATCACAACCCTTGCCGCTCATATTGCCGACGGTCGTGAGGCCGCCGCCTTGATCGGGGTCAATCGGCGCGGGTGCCAGCGAGCAGCGGGCGGATCGCGGCGGCGATGTCGGCGGCCGGCGTGCCGTGCTGGAACAGGCCGAGCACGCGCCCGTCGGGCCCGATCAGATAGCTCGCCGCGGTGTGGTCGATGACGTAGTCGTCCGCGCCCGGCCCGCCATCGCCTTCGGGCTCGACCTTGTGGACGCCGACGCGATAGCCGGCGGCGACGGCGGCGATTTGGGCGGGCGAGCCGGTCAGGCCGATCAGGCGCGGATGGAAGCTGCCGACATAGGCCGCGAGCGCCTCGGCCGTGTCGCGCGCGGGGTCGATGGTGATGAACAGCGGCTGGACGCGCGTACCGGGCGCGCCGAGCCGCTCGATTGCATCGGCGATCACCGCGAGCTCGGTCGGACAGATGTCCGGGCAATGGCTGTAGCCGAAGAACAGCAGCACGAAGCTGCCGAGGAAGTCCCGGTCGGTGACTTGCCGGCCAAGATGGTCGACCAGCGCGAAGGCGCGCGGGCTTGCGGCCGGCGCGTCCTCGGCAAGCGCGCCGCAGGCCGGCCACAAGACCGCGGTCGCGACCACGGCGGCGAGGACCGCGCGAGCTTTCATGGCGTCGGCCTCCTCGGCTGTCGGCGCGGGCGATGTCGCCCCGCCTGCCAGCCTAGCACGGCCGGCGGCGGGCGAATGTGGTAGTGGGAGGCGGAGCGGCCTTGTTACCATCCGCGCGGCGCGGCGCAACCGGACGGGGAAGCAGTGAGCGAGCGATTTGCGGCCATGCGTCACCTGCGCCGGGGTCGGGTCGCGCTGGCGGTGGCCGTGGCTGCGGCGGCGGTCGGTGCCCCGGCGCGCGCCGGCATGGACGAACCGCTCGCCACCCGGCTCGCGCCCGAGCTGGTCGCGGAGATGTTCCCGGATGCCGAGTCGCCGCCCGCGGTGTCGGGCGATCCGCCGATCGCGACCGTGCGCCGCGCCGGCGAGCTCGCCGGCTACCTGTTCTCGACTCACGAGATGGTCCATCCCGCGGGCTACGCCGGCAACTCGTTCGACATCGTCGTCGGCCTCGATGCGCACGGCGTGATCCTGGGCAACCGGCTGCTTGAGGAGCACGAGCCGCTGATCGGGCCGGGCATGATCACGCCGTCGAGCTTCCGCAGGTTCCTGGGCGAGCTGACCGGGGTCGACATCAAGACCACCCGCCGGTTCGTGCCCAAGGGGGTCGATGGCGTCTCCGGCGCCACGGTCAGCGCCATTATCATGGGCGACGCGATCCTCGATTCGGCGCTGCGCGCGGGCCACCTGACCGGCCTCATCGGCGCCGGCGACGAAGGCCTGGCGATCGACCGGTTCAGCTTCGAGCCCGAGAGCTGGGCCGGGCTGGTCGGCGACGGCTCGATCGCCTCGCTGTCGCTGACCAACGCCGAGGTGCGTGCTGCGTTCGCCGAGGCGTTCGGCGCCGACGCCGCGCCGGAGCTCGGCGCCGACCAGGCGCCGTTCATCGCCCTCCACGTCGCGCTGGCGACGCCGCCCAGGATCGGGCGCAACCTGTTCGGCGCGCGCGCGTTCCGCCAGATCGCCCAGGACGCGAGGCCCGGCGAGCAGCAGCTGCTGATCGCCTCGACCGGCCCCTATCACTGGCTGCCGGCCAACCCCTATCTGGTGGCGGCGTTCGACCGGCTGCACATCGTCCAGCGCGGGACCGTGCTGGAGATACGGCCCGAGAACTTCAATCCCGCGCGCCGGCTCGCGGTCGAGGACCAGCCGCGCTTCACCAATGCCGGCCGGCTCAGCATCGCGCCCGAGGCGGGCTTCGATCCCTTGGCGCCGTGGACGCTCGAGCTGCTGGTCGATGAGCGCGCCCAGGACGGCGCCGCGCCGCGCGCGCTCGCCTTCGCGCTGCCCTATCTCCTGCCCGCACGCTACGTGCTCGGCGACGAGCGCGCACTCGAGGACGCGGGCTACAGGACGCCGCGCTATGTCGGCTTCGGCCTGTTCCGCGACAGCACGCTCAACGGCTGGCAGCGGGTCTGGGCCGACAAGGCGGGCGCGATCGCGGGCCTTGTGGCACTGCTCGCCGCGGTCACGGCGGTGATGCTGGTCCAGCACCGGCTGACCCGCCATCGCCGCCTGTATGCCCTGGTCCGCACCGGCCTGCTCGCGGCGACCCTGGTCTGGCTCGGCTGGATCGCGGGCGCGCAGCTCACCGTCCTGACCGTGCTGTCCTATTTGCGCCTGCCGTTCGATGCCGGCGGCTGGCGGTCGCTGCTGTTCGACCCGCTGCTGGTGATCTTGACCGGCTACGTTGCGGTGTCGCTGGTGCTGTGGGGACGGGGCGTGTTCTGCGGCTGGCTATGCCCGTTCGGCGCCCTGCAGGAGCTGCTCAACAAGGCCGCGCGGCTGCTTGGCGCGCCCCAGCTCCAGGTTGGCGAGCCGGTGCAGCGCCGGCTGTGGGCGATCAAATACGTCGTCGCCATCGGCATCGTCGCGCTGGCCGCCTATTCGCTGAGCACGGCAACGGTTGCCGCCGAGGTCGAGCCGTTCAAGACCGCGATCACGCTCGGTTTCCGGCGCTCGTGGCCGTTCGTCGCCTATGCCGGCCTGCTGCTCGCGGCGGGGCTCAGCATCGAGCGCTTCTTCTGCCGCTACCTGTGCCCGCTCGGCGCGCTGCTCGCGATCGGCGGCCGGCTGCACCTGTTCGAGTGGCTCGCGCGCCGCGCCGAATGCGGCAGCCCGTGCCAGATCTGCCGCCAGTCCTGCCCGGTCGGCGCGATCCGGCGCAGCGGCGCGATCGACATGGACGAGTGCCTGCAATGCCTCGACTGCCAGGTCGACTATCACGATCCGCACCGGTGCCCGCCGCTGGTCGCGCTCCGCAAGCACGCCGTGGAGGCGGCGGTCGCTGCCGCATAGCGCCCGCCAACGGCGGACTCGTCCGCCCCGGCGAATTCTGTTACGATTTTGGCGATGCGGATGCGAGCCGGCGGTCACACCGGCGCCGGCTCTACCCCGGGGAGCGGCCGTAAGGTCGGGATCGGGCCGCTCCGCAGGGGTCGTTTCCGCGACCCGTAAGCACACAACAACGGTGGGGAGGACGCCAGATGGAATTCAATTTCCTAAACTATTTCAAGGACTTCGGTGATGAGCGGGTGAGCCTGACCGATCCTTACCAGCCCGGCACCGCCTTCTTCCGCAGCGGCGGTCTGGGCAAGAAGGTGCGTGCGCGGATGGACGACATGGCTGACAAGTCGGAGCTGCCGCGGCGCGAGTTCTTCAAGTCCGCGCTGGGCTTCACCGGCGCCATGCTGGCGGTCAACGCCGCCACCGGCATGCGCTTCTTCGAGGTCTCCGAGGCCGAGGCCCGGGAGTTCGCCGCGCTCGAGGAGGTCGGCGAGTCGATCAAGGGCAAGATGGGCGCGGTCATCGACATGCACACCCACGTGTGCACCCGCCCGGAAGGCTATGTCGAGGGTGTCAACACCACCAAGCAGGGCATGTGGTTCGTGCGCCTGCTCGACGACCTCGGCAAGGCGTTCGGTCTCGAGAACGGCACCGCCGACATGAACGTCGAGAACTACGGCAAGATGCTGCTCGAGGGCAGCGACACCGACATCGGCGTGTTCAACCCGTTCGGGTTCCGCGAGGATTACGGCGGCAAGGACATGGTGCCGATCGAGTACCAGGCCCAGGTCAAGAAGAACTGGCCGTCGCAGACCATCATGCTCGCCGGCGGCCTGACCCCCAATCAGGGCGTCAGCGAGACGCTCGACCGGCTCGAGATGTACGTCAAGGACTACAAGGTCTCGGGCCTCAAGCTGTACACCTTCGACTCGACCAAGGCCAAGGGCTGGTGGTTCGACGACGAGGAGCGCGCCTACCCGATCTGGGAGAAGTGCCGCGAGCTCGGCATCAAGAACATCGGCTGCCACAAGGGCATCCCGTTCGGCCAGTTCATGGCGCGTTACGCCCATGCCGAGGACTTCGACAAGGCGTGCGACGACTTCCTCGACCTCAACTTCATCGCCTTCCACTCGGCGTGGCCGTATCACGGCGAGCTGGCGGCGCTGAAGGGCTTCAAGCCGCAGCGCAACAACATGTTCAGCGAGGTCGGCTCGACCTTCGCGGCGACCGTGACCAGCCGGCCGGTCGAGTGCGCGCACGTGATCGGCACCCTGGTCCGCGACCTCGGCGCCGACTACGTGATGTGGGGCACCGACTCGCTGTTGTGGGGCAACCCGCAGTGGCAGATCGACGCCTTCCGCCGCTTCCGGATCCCGGACGAGCTGATCGACGGCTACGGCTATCCGCAGCTGACCGACGAGGTCAAGACCAAGATCTTCGGCGGCAACGCCGCCCGGCTGTGGGGCCTGAAGACGGCGATGAACGACAAGGGACGCCAGGTCCCGGTGGTCGACTTCGGCTGAGCACGAGCGATCGCGCGGGACGGCCGGCGGCCCCGGCCGTCCCGCATCTTTTCTGAGGCTCCAGATCAGGCGGCGGATGTCCGATGCCCACCTATGAGTACAAATGCGAGCCGTGCCGGACCATCTATAAGGTGCATCACGGCATGAACGAGACGCCGGTGATCCGCTGTCCCGAGTGCAACACCAAGACCGAGCGCATGATCTCGGCGCCCAACCTCAGCCTCGGCGGCTATTCCAGCCCGACCGAGGCCAAGTACGCCAAGATGTCGGAGCGCGACGAGGTCGCGCGCGAGAACGAGCTGCAGAAGACCTACAAGACCATCTGGCTGCCGGAAGAGGTCAAGCACGCCCCGCCCTGGGCCGACGACGACCACCATCACTGACCCGCAACCGTCATTCGACTCATACCAAATCGCGTTGATGCTGACCCATTCTTCGACTGTCATCGCGAGCCGCGAAGCGGCGTGGCGATCCAGGAAATAGTTTGCATTGCCAAAGGTTCTGGATTGCGTCGTCGGCTCCGCCTCCTCGCAATGACGATCCCCGACGGGTCAATACCTGCGCGATTTGGTATTAACCGTTTTCCGGATTGCCGCGCGCCGGCTCCGCGCCTGCGCGTGCCTCAAGTGGCGGGCGACCGTTCAGCGACGATCGCTCAGGTGCCGGCGCGCGGCAGGTGGACGGTGGCGCGCAGGCCGCCTTCTGCGCGGTTCTCCAAGGTGATGTCGCCGCCGTGGTTGCGCACGATGGTGCGCGCGATGGCAAGGCCGAGGCCGATGCCGCCGGTGTCGCGGCTGCGCGAGGGCTCGAGACGGACGAACGGCGCGAACGCGCGCTCGCGGTCGGCGGGCGCGATGCCCGGCCCGTCGTCGTCGATCACCACCCAAAGCTCCGCCGCGTCGCCGTCGAGGCTTACCCGCGCGCGCCGGCCGTAGGTCGCGGCGTTGTCGATCAGGTTGCGCAGCGCGCGCCTGAGCGCGCCCGGCCGGCACGGGATCGGGGTGCGCGCGGCGCCGGCGAAGTCGAC
>DASWHU010000149.1:0-4026 GCA_036398035.1 Alphaproteobacteria bacterium
CGCCGATTATTCGATTCACGCGGCGACGCGGAGGACGCGGCGGTCGCGTTCCGTGCCAGGCTAACTTATCGCTCCCTAGAGTCTGATACCAACGAGCCAACCAATTGACTCGCCGGCGCCCGTCGACACCAATGCGTCACCCCGGGCGAGGCGGAGCCGAGACCCGGGGTCCAGGATGGCGCGAAGCGCCGTCGGCGCCTGGGGGTCCGGCCACCGGATTACGCGGCCCTGGATTCCGGCTCTCCGCTCCGCTCCGGCCGGAATGACGGCATGGGCGGCGTCGTTCATATGCTCGCTGGTATGAGCCTCCCGCCGCTTGCGGGGAGAGGTAGGAAGAAGCCGCACGTCCGCGCCCTCCGTGGCTCCGCGTGCCCGATCAAGTCCTGCACTCAGCGCGGGATCACCGGCAGCACGATGTGCGACGGCCAGGCGGCGTCGTGGAGAACGGTGTTGTAGGCAATCTCGGGCTTGGTCGCGGCCTCCGGGCTGTCGGCGACGTTCAGGTTGCGGCTCCAGCGCGGGAAGTTGCTGCTGTGGACGCTGACCCTGAGCCGGTTGCCGGCGCGGAACAGGTTGCTGGTCGCCCACAGGTCGATGTCGTAGCGATAGAGTCTGCCCGGCTCGATCAGCGTCGCCGCGGCCGGATCGTCGCGGTAGCGCGCGCGCTGGATGCCGTCGACGATATTGATCGAGCGCCCGTCCGGGTAGACCTCGCTGAGCCGCACCGTCCAGTCGGTATCGACCGCGGACGACATCGCGTACAGCACCGCGGTCACCGGACCGGTCACCTCGAGGTCCTCGGCCAGCACATCCGAGGTGTAGGTCAGGCTGAGCTCGTCGGCGGCGCGGTGGTCCTGCGGGCCGCTCGCGATGAACAGGGTGTTGCCGCCGAGCGTCGGCACCGGCCGGTCGGGGTCGTAGCGGAAGCTGTCGGGCCGCTCGAACGCGCCCGGCGGGGTGGCGCTCAATCCGCCGTCGTTGAGCGAGGCGAGGGTGCCGCTCGGCCCGTCGTGGAGATAGAGCTTGGTCGAGCGGGCGCGGGCGAGCGGCCACGCCTCCTCCGCGCGCCACCGGTTCTCGCCCATGACGTAGATGAGGACCGGCGGCTCGGCCGCGGCGCCGGTGTCGATGCCGCGCAGCCAGTGGTCGAACCAGTGCAGGCGCACGTCGTTGTATTGCACGTCGTCGGCGCCCGGGAAGGTCAGCGCGCCGACCTCGGTCACGCCGACATTGGTCGGCCCGTGCACCCACGGCCCGATCACCAGCTTCTGGTTGGCGCGCGCAAGCGCGCTCTGGGCGCGGGCGGTGAGGCCGAGATAGTTCTCGAGCGTCCCTTGCAGGAAGATGTCGTACCAGCCGCCGAGATGCGCGACCGGCACCGTGAACAGGTGGTGGTTGAGCGCGACGTTCTGCCGCCACCAGTACGGCCCGTCCGCCGCATTGGCGAGCCAGTCGTCGTAGAACGACAGCTCGGGCAGGTCGCGGAACGCCGGGAAGCGGTTGACCGGCAGGTACCAGAAATAGTTGTCCTGGCTGTCGAGGAAGCGCTGGATGCCGGCGAGCGCATGGCTGCGGCGGTCCCCCGCATAGGCGCGCTCGATGACGTTCTTGGCGAAGGTGCGCGCCACCCAGGCGGTGACGAAGCCGTGCTCGAACGCGCCGCCGCGCCAGACCCAGTGCTTGTGGAGATCCGCGGCCGACTCGCGCACGAACATGGCGGCGAGCGCCGGCGGCTGGGTCGGCGCCAGCATGTAGGCGGTCTGGCCGGTGTGCGAGCCGCCGATCACGCCGACCTTGCCGTTCGACCACGGCTGGGCGGCGATCCAGGCGAGGGTGTCGAAGCCGTCGCGCCGGTCCTGCCAGCCCGAGTCGCGGAACGGGTAGAAGTCGCCCTCCGAGGCGTAGCGCCCGCGCACGTCTTCGACCAGGAACACGTAGCCGCGCTCGGCGAAAAAAGTGTGAGCGCCGACCACAATCTCGGACGAGTTGGTCTTGTCATAGGGCGTGCGCTCGACCAGCGCCGGGAAGGTGCCGGCGGCGTCGGGCCGCCACACGTCGATCGCAAGCCGCGTGCCGTCGCGCATCGCCACCATCACGTCGCGCTCGACCACGACCTGGTAGCGCGGCTCGGCCGGCGCTTGCGCGCCCGCCGGCGCGGCGAGGGTCACTGCAACCACGGCCGCGCTCGTCAGAAGCCTAAAAGCGATGGTCATGTCCGTCCTCCCTGGGGACTTCCATTCGACCATTGGCGGAAGCGGCGGCGCAAGGTTTTGGCACGCGGAGTCGCGGCCTTCGAGACGCCCTCTTGCGAGGGCTCCTCAGACTGAGGAGCGCCGAAGGCGCGTCTCGAAGCCTCCGCGCCTCCGCGTGGGCTCATAAAGGGCCGTTCAAGCACACGGCGCTTTGCCGGTGCGGGCGGGCGTGGAATCATGGCCGCGGACCAGCAACGGGAGGCTCACATGACCCGACTGTCGCGGCGCCGGCTGATCGGCGCGCTCGCCGCGGGCGGGGCGCTGGCCGGCGCGGCGCCGGTGCGCGCCGCGTCCTGCCTGCTCACCCCCGATCAGGCCACCGGCCCGTTCTATCCGGTCGCGTTCGGCGAAAGCGACGCGGACCTCACCCGCGTCGCCGGCGCGAGCCTGCGTGCCGAGGGCAAGGTGATCGAGGTGACGGGAGCCGTGCTCGGCGCCGACTGCCGACCGCTGGCCGGCGCCGTCATCGAGCTGTGGCAGGCGAACGCCGCCGGCCGCTACGCCCATCCGCGCGAGGCCGGGAACGCGCGCGCGCTCGATCCCGGCTTCCAGGGCGCGGCGCGGCTCACGGCCGGCGCCGACGGCGCGTATCGCCTGGTCACGATCAAGCCCGGCGCCTATCCCGCGACCGGCTCTTGGTGGCGGCCGCCGCACATCCACTTCCGCGTCGTCGCGCCCGACGGCCACGCCTTCGTCACCCAGATGTACTTCGCCGGCGAGGAGCTGAACGAGGCCGACCGGCTGTACGGCTCGATCCCGGTCGAGCTCCGCGACCGGGTGACGGTGGCGTTCGACGCGCGCGCCGACGGCGTCGCCGCCGGGCAGTTCGACATCGTGCTCGGCTGACGGGCCGCGCGCATGGCGGGGCGCCTGCGGCTCGCGACCTTCAACCTCGAGACCCTCGCCGCCGACGGCCCCGGCGTGCTCACGCTTGAGGAGCGCGCGGCGCTGTTGCGCCCGCAGCTCGCGCGCCTGCGCGCCGACGTCTTGTGTTTGCAGGAGGTCAACGCCCGCGAACTTGCCGACGGCAGCCGCGACCTCGCCCATCTCGACCAACTGATCGAGGGCACGCCCTATGCCGGCTTCGAGCGCGCGGTGACCGCGGGCGCCCACGGCAAGCTGCTCGACAGGCACAATCTGGTGGTCTTGAGCCGCTATCCGATCGCGCACGCCGGCCAGCTCCGCCACGATCTGGTGCCGCCGCTGACCTTGCGCCGGGTCACAGGCGAGGGCGCGCCCGCCGACTACAAGATCGAGTGGGACCGGCCGGCGCAGCAGGTCACGCTCCAGCTCGACGAGGCGACCCGGCTCCATCTGTTCAACCTGCACCTTCGCTCGCGCCTTGCGAGCCTGATTCCCGGCGCCAAGACCGGTCCGTTGAGCTGGGCCTCGGCGGGCGCGTGGGCGGAAGGCGCGTACTTCTCGGCGGTCAAGCGCACCGGCCAGGCGCTCGAGGTGCGCCTCTCAATCGAGCGCCTGTTCGACGCGGAGGCCGAGCCGCTGATCGCGGTCGCGGGCGACCTCAACTCGGAGGCCGACGAGATGGCGGTCGAGATCCTCTGCGCTGACACCGACAACGTCGCCAACCCGCACCTCGCCGACCGGGCCTTGGCGCTGCTGCACGGGCGGGGCGATGAGGCCAGCAATGTCTCGATGCTGTTCCACGGCCGCGCGCTCCGCCCCGACCACATCCTGGTGTCGCGCGCGCTGCTCGGCTGGACCCGCGAGCTCGAGGTGCACAACGAGCTGCTGCACGACGAATCCGTCGCGCTCG
>DASWHU010000150.1:0-10210 GCA_036398035.1 Alphaproteobacteria bacterium
GCTCGGCGCATTCGCCCTCACCGAGCCCGGCGCGGGCTCGGACGCCGCCGCCATCCGTACCCGCGCCGAGATGGTCGGCAACCAGTGGCGGCTTAACGGCACCAAGCAGTTCATCAGCTCGGGCTCGACCGCCGATGTCGCCATCGTGTTCGCGGTCACCGACCCGGACGCCGGCAAGAAGGGCATCAGCGCGTTCCTGGTGCCCACCGATACGCCCGGCTGGCAGGTCGCGCGGATCGAGCACAAGCTCGGCCAGCGCGCCTCCGACACCTGTCAGATCGTGCTCGACGGCGTCGAGCTCGCGCCTGAGCTGATGCTCGGCGCGCCCGGCGAGGGCTACCGGATCGCGCTTTCGAACCTCGAGGGCGGGCGCATCGGCGTCGCCGCCCAGGCGGTCGGCATGGCGCGCGCGGCCTATGAGGCGGCGCTCGCCTACGCGAAAGCGCGCGAGAGCTTCGGCAAGCCGATCATCGAGCACCAGGCGGTCGCCTTCCGGCTCGCCGACATGGCGACCGGCATCGAGGCCGCGCACAACATGGTGCTCGCCGCCGCCGCCCGCCGCGACGCCGGCCTGCCCTGCCTCAAGGAGGCGTCGATGGCCAAGCTGTTCGCCAGCGAGACCGCTGAGCGCGTCTGCCGCGACGCGATCCAGGTCCACGGCGGCTACGGCTACCTCGCCGACTACCCGGTCGAGCGCATCTACCGCGACGTGCGCGTGTGCACGATCTACGAGGGCACCAGCGACATCCAGCGCCTGGTCATCGCGCGCGCGATCGCCGGCGACTGATGCCGCTCGCCTCCCTGGTCGACGGCCATTTCCACCTGTGGCGGCGGGCGGCCTTGCGGGTGCCGGGGATCGTCGCCGATCCCCGCCTTGACCGCGACATCCGCTGGCCCGACTACGTCGCGGCGTTTGCCGACCTGCCGGTCACCGCGGCGGTCGCGGTGCAGGTCGACGGCGACCCCGGCGACGGCGAGCCCGAGGTCGAACGGCTCGAGCAGGTCGCCGGCCGGCATCCCGCGCTCGCCGCGATCGTCGCCTGGGCGCCACTCGAGGCCGACGACGTCGCGCTCCACCTCGCCCGCCTCGCCCGCCATCCGCTGGTGCGCGGCATCCGCCGCAACACCCAGGACGAGCCCGACCCGAGGTTCTGCGCGCGCGCGGAGTTCGTCCGTGGCGTGCGCGCACTCGCCGACTACGGCTTCGCCTGCGATGTGTGCGTGCGCCACTGGCAGCTCGACGGCGCGCTGGCGCTGGCGCGGGCCTGCCCCGAGACCACCATCGCGCTCGACCACATCGGCAAGCCCGACGTCGCCCACGGCACGCTCGATCCCTGGCGCGAGCGGATCAGCGCCCTCGCCGATCTCCCGAACGTGGCCTGCAAGCTGTCGGTGGTGGTCCACGGCCGCCCCGACGACCGCTGGGACGAGGCCGCGGTGGCGCCGTTCGCCGCGCATGTCCTCGACCGATTCGGGCCGGAGCGGGTGCTGTGGGGCAGCAACTGGCCGGTGGCGGGCCTGGTCACCGGCTATCGCGACTGGGCGGCGCTCGCCGAGCGGCTGTGCGCGCGCCTGGCGGCGGCCGATCGCGCGGCGATCTTCTCCGCCACCGCCCGGCGCGTCTATCGCATCGAGCGTGCCTGAGCGCGGCCTTTGCCTGTGGAGTGCGCGCCCGGCTTTGCTTATAGATAGGGCCACGATTCGGGGGCCCGGACCATGACCGTGCTGCAGACCGTGCTCGATCCGCGCTCGTCCGCCTTCCGCGGCAACGCGGACCGCATGGTCGCGCTGGTCCAGGACCTCTGGACCAAGATCGCCGAGGTCGAGAAGGGCGGCGGCGAGGCGGCGCGCGAGCGCCACCTCGGGCGCGGCAAGATGCTGCCGCGCGAGCGCGTGCGCCTGCTGCTCGATCCCGGCTCGCCGTTCCTCGAGCTGTCCCAGCTCGCCGCCTGGGGCATGTACAACGACGAGGCGCCGTCGGCGGGCGTGATCACCGGCCTCGGCCGGATCGGCGGGCGCGAATGCGTGATCGTCGCCAACGACGCCACGGTCAAGGGCGGCACCTACTTCCCGATGACCGTCAAGAAGCACCTGCGCGCCCAGGAGATCGCGCGCGACAACCGCCTGCCGTGCATCTACCTGGTGGATTCGGGCGGCGGCAACCTGCCGCACCAGGACGACATCTTCCCCGACCGCGAGCATTTCGGGCGCATCTTCTTCAACCAGGCGACCATGTCGGCGCTCGGCATCCCGCAGATCGCGGTGGTCATGGGCAGCTGCACCGCGGGCGGCGCCTATGTGCCGGCGATGTCGGACGAGACCGTGATCGTGCGCAACCAGGGCACCATCTTCCTCGGCGGCCCGCCGCTGGTGAAGGCGGCGACCGGCGAGGTGGTCTCGGCCGAGGAGCTCGGCGGCGCCGACGTGCATGCGCGCGTCTCGGGCGTCGCCGACCACTACGCGGTCAACGACCCGCATGCGCTGGCACTCGCGCGCCGGATCGTCGCCAGCCTCAACCGGCCCAAGACGGTGGCAGTCGAGGTGTCGGCCCCGCAGGCGCCGCTCTACGACGCGCACGACATCTACGGCCTGGTCCCCGAGGACCTGCGCCATCCGTTCGAGATGCGCGAGGTGATCGCGCGCATCGTCGATGCCAGCGTGTTCGACGAGTTCAAGCACCTGTACGGCCAGACGCTGTTGTGCGGCTTCGCGCGCATCTGCGGCTATCCGGTCGGCATCCTCGCCAACAACGGCATCCTGTTCTCGGAATCCGCGCTCAAGGGCGCGCATTTCATCGAGCTGTGCTGCCAGCGGCGGATTCCACTGGTCTTCCTGCAGAACATCTCCGGCTTCATGGTCGGGCGCAAATACGAGGCCGGCGGCATCGCCAAGGACGGCGCCAAGCTGGTCACCGCGGTCGCCTGCGCCCAGGTGCCCAAGTTCACGGTCATCGTCGGCGGCAGCTTCGGCGCCGGCAACTACGGCATGTGCGGGCGCGCCTATGGCCCGCGCTTCCTGTGGATGTGGCCGAACGCGCGCATCTCGGTGATGGGCGGCGAGCAGGCGGCGATGGTGCTGGCGACCGTGCGCCGCGAGGCGCTCGAGGGGCGCGGCGAGACCTGGACCAAGGACGACGAGGCGGCGTTCCGGGCGCCGATCCTCGAGCAGTACGAGCGCCAGGGTCATCCCTACTACGCCAGCGCGCGGCTGTGGGACGACGGCGTCATCGACCCCGCGGACACGCGCATGGTGCTGGGGCTCGGGCTGTCGGCGGCACTGAACGCGCCGATCCCCGAGCCCGCGTTCGGCGTGTTCAGGATGTAGCGGTGGCGGGCGAGCCGGGCGCGGGCGTGCGACTTGAGCGGGACGGGCGCGGCATCGCGCGCGTCACCCTCGACCGCGCCCGGGTCCACAACGCCTTCGACGATTCGCTGATCGCGCGCCTCGACGAGGCGTTCGCGGCGCTGGAAACGGACCCGGCCGTGCGCGCGGTGGTGCTGGCGGCCGAGGGCGACAGCTTCTCGGCCGGCGCCGACCTCACCTGGATGCGGCGCATGGCCGGCCTCGGCACCGACGACAACCTCGCCGACGCCATGCGCCTCGGCGAGCTGCTCCGTCGCGTCGCCCATCTGCCGAAGCCGGTGATCGCCCTGGTCCAGGGCCCGGCCTATGGCGGCGGAGTCGGGCTGGTCGCCGCCGCCGACATCGCGATCGCCAGCGAGCGCGCGTCGTTCATGCTGTCCGAGGTCAGGCTCGGCCTGGTGCCGGCGGTGATCAGCCCCTACGTGGTGGCGGCGATCGGCGCCCGTCAGGCGCGCCGCGTCTTCGTCACCGCCGAGCGCATCGACGCCGCGGCGGCGTTGCGGCTGGGCCTGGTCCACCAGGTGGTGCCGGCGGCGGAGCTCGAGGCGGCGGGCGCGCGCCTGCTGGAGCGGCTGGCGGCCAACGCGCCGGGGGCGATGGCGGCGGCGAAGGAGCTGGTGTTCGCGGTCGCCGGCCGCGCCATCGATCAGGCGCTGATCGCGGATACCGCGCGCCGGATCGCCGAGGCGCGCGGGAGCCGCGAAGGCATCGAGGGCATCGCCGCGTTCCTCGACAAGCGCAAGCCGCGCTGGGCGGGCGGCTGAGGCCCGATGGTCATCGCCGGCGGGCAGGATGGGTGAAAGGTGTTCGAGCGGATTCTGATCGCCAATCGGGGCGAGATCGCGTGCCGGATCATCGACACCGCGCGCCGGCTCGGCGTGCGCACGGTGGCGCTCTATTCGGACGCCGACGCCGGCGCCCGCCATGTCCGGCTCGCCGACGAGGCCTATCCGATCGGCAAGGCGCCGGCCGCCGACAGCTATCTGAGGATCGAGTCGGTGATCGAGGTCGCGCGCCACGCCGGCGCCGAGGCGGTCCATCCGGGCTACGGCTTCCTGGCCGAGAACCCGTCGCTGGCCGAGGCCTGCGCGGTCGCCGGCCTCGCCTTCATCGGCCCGAGCGCGGATGCGATCCGCGCGATGGGCGCCAAGGACCGCGCCAAGCAGCTGATGGAGCAGGCCGGGGTGCCGGTGGTCCCCGGCTATCACGAGCACAGCCGCGACCTCAAGGTGCTGACCACCCAGGCGCGCCTGATCGGCTTCCCGATCCTGGTCAAGGCGGTGGCCGGCGGCGGCGGGCGCGGCATGCGCACGGTCAGCCGCGAGCTCGACCTGGCCGAGGCGATCGCCGCCGCGCGGCGCGAGGCCCAGGCGGCCTTCGGCGACGACCGCGTGCTGCTGGAGAAGGTCGTCGCCCGCGCGCGCCATGTCGAGATCCAGGTGTTCGCCGACGGTCACGGCAACATCGTCCACCTGTACGAGCGCGACTGCTCGATCCAGCGCCGCCACCAGAAGGTCATCGAGGAGGCGCCGTCGCCGGCGCTAAGCCCCGAGCTGCGCCTGGCGATGGGCGAGGCGGCGGTGCGTGCGGCCGAGGCGATCGGCTATCTCGGCGCCGGCACGGTCGAGTTCCTGCTCGATTCCTCGGGCGGCTTCCACTTCATGGAGATGAACACGCGCCTGCAGGTCGAGCATCCGGTGACCGAGATGATCACCGGCCTCGACCTGGTCGAATGGCAGCTCAGGGTCGCCGCCGGCGAGCCGCTGCCGCTGGCCCAGGACCAGATCGAGCTGTTCGGCCATGCGCTGGAGGCGCGGCTATACGCCGAGGACCCGCGCAAGGAGTTCCTGCCCTCGACCGGGCGGCTGGTGCACCTGCGCCTGCCGGGCGTGCCGGGCGCGAGCCCGGCCGGCGCGCGCGTGCCGGTGCGCATCGACACCGGCGTCGATCAAGGCGACGAGGTGACGCCGTACTACGACCCGCTGATCGCCAAGATCGTGGTCTGGGGGCGTGACCGGGCCGAGGCGCTGCGGCGCATGACGCGCGCGCTTGCCGACACCGAGCTGGTCGGTCCGGCGACCAATCTCGAGTTCCTGTCGGCGGTGGTCGGCCATCCGGCGTTCGTCGCCAACGAGGTCGACACCGGCTTCGTGCTGCGCCACCGCGAGGAGCTGGTGGCCGAGCCGGCGCCGGCGCCAGCGCTGGCGCTGGCGCTGGCGGCGCTGTACCTGCTGCTCGACCGCCGCCGGCGCACCGCGGCGGAGGCGGCGCGGACCGCCGATCCCTACACGCCGTGGGCGGGCGCCGACGGCTGGCGGCTCAACGACGCCGCGCACGAGACCGTCACCCTGATCGACAACGGCGCCCCGGTGCCGGTCGAGGTCCGCACCGACCGCCGCGGCACCCGGCTGGTGCTGCCCGACGGCGAGGTCGGCGCGCGCGCGAGCTTCACCGCCGACGGCCGCCTCAGCGCCGCGGTCGGCGGCATCGCGGTCACCGTGTCGGTGATCGACCATGTGGACGCGCGCGGCGAACGCCAGCTGACCGTGATCGTCCAGGACGCCACCTATCGCCTCGGCGTCGAGGACCCGCTCGCCGTCGCCGCGCACCAGGACGCCGAGGGCGGCCAGCTGACCGCGCCGATGCCCGGGCGGGTCACCCAGGTGCTGGCCGAGGACGGCGCCCGGGTCGCGCGCGGCGCGCCGCTGTTGGTGATCGAGGCGATGAAGATGGAGCACACGGTCGCCGCGCCCGCCTCCGGCCAGGTGACCAAGGTCAAGTATGCGGTCGGCGACTGGGTCGGCGAGGGCGAGAGCCTGCTCGACTTCGTTGCCGAGGACGGCGGCGGATGACCGCCGCGGGGACGCTGCCGGCGCGGGTGCGGATGTTCGAGGTCGGCCCGCGCGACGGCCTGCAGAACCAGCCGGGCGAGGTTGCGACCGCGGTCAAGGTCGAGCTGATCGAGCGCCTCGCCGCCGCCGGACTGACCGAGATCGAGGCGACCAGCTTCGTCTCGCCCAAATGGGTGCCGCAGATGGCCGACAACGCCGAGGTCATGCGCGCGATCCGCCGCCGCGCCGGCGTCCACTACCCGGTGCTGACCCCGAACATGCGCGGCTTCGACGACGCGCTCGCCGCCGGCGCCGACACGGTGTGCGTGTTCACCGCCGCGTCGGAGACTTTCTCGCGGCGCAACACCAACTGCTCGATCGCGGACAGCCTGGCGCGCATCGAGCCGATCGCCGAGGCGGCGGCGCGCAACGGCGTGCGCATGCGCGGCTACATCTCGTGCGTGCTCGGCTGCCCTTATGAGGGCGAGGTCGCGCCGACGATAGTCGCCGACATCGCGGCGAGGCTCGATGCGCTTGGCGCCTATGAGATCTCGCTCGGCGACACGGTCGGCTTCGGCACGCCGCTGAAGGCGCGCGCGCTGGTCGGGGCAGTGGCCGAGCGGGTGCCGGTCGCGCGCCTGGCCGCCCATTTCCACGACACCTACGGCCAGGCGCTCGCCAACCTGCTGGCGGTGCTCGAGACCGGGGTGGCGGTGATCGACAGCTCGGTCGGCGGCCTCGGCGGCTGCCCTTATGCCCGCGGCGCCAAGGGCAACGTCGCCACCGAGGACGTGCTCTACATGCTCGACGGCATGGCCATCGAGACCGGCGTCGATCTCGACGCCGTGGTCGCCGTCGCGTGGTGGATCTTCGACCGGCTCGGCCGGCGTCCCGAAAGCCGGGTCGCGCTCGCCCGCGGCGCCGCCGGCGAGTCGGCATGAACCTCCATCGGCGCCTCTCGGCGCGAGCGCGTCGCCGGAACGGTCAGGTCGAGGCCGATCGACCCGGGGGAAAGGATCGCTCGGAAAACGGGTTGTCAATGTCCAAACTATCTACCGTGTGCCGCTGCTGCGTCGCCGACGGCATACCGCGGCGTTCGCTCGCGGTGGCGCTGGTCGTTGGCGCGATCCTGAACTCAATCAATCAGGGCGATTCGATCCTTGGTCGGGGCGACGTCGATCTCACCAAGGCCATCCTCACCTTCCTGGTGCCGTACGGCGTGGCCACCTATGGTGCCGTTGCCTACCGCTTGAGAGAGCCTCGGTAGGCGGCGTCACGCCAGCCGCTCGGCCAGGAACCGGCCGCCGAGCGCAAGGCCTTGCGGATCGATGCCGTGGCCGGTCCCGCGGCAAATATGCCACTCGGCCGCCACCTCGGCGCGGGTAAGCGCATCGAGCGCGCCATGGAGCGCGCCGATCGGCACCACCTGGTCGGCGTCGCCGTGGACCAGCAGCACCGGCGGGCGCGAGCGCACCTCCCCGGCCAGCGACTCGGCGCCGACCAGCGCGCCCGAGTAGCCGAGCACGCAGGCGACCGGCTGGGCGCGCCTGAGCGCGACATGGAGCGCCATCATCGTCCCCTGGCTGAAGCCGACCAGCGCCAGCCGCCGCGCCGCCACGCCGAAGCGCGCGCACTGCCGTTCGAGATACGCCTCGAGCACCGGCGCGGCGCGGCGCGCGCCGGCGAGCAGCGTAACGGGTGTCCGGCTTTGCAGCGAGAACCATTGCCGGCCCATCGGCGCAAGGTCGCAGGGCTCGGGCGCGTCGGGGGCGAGGAACGCCGCGTCGGGCACCAGCCCCGCCCAGGCGTCGGCAAGCCCGATCAGGTCGTTGCCGTCGGCGCCGAGCCCGTGCAGCAGCACCACCAGGTGGCGCGCGGCGCCGCCGCGCAACGGCGGGCGCTCGGGGCCGGTCAGGCTGGCGGGCTGGATCATCGGTTGTGCGGCGGCGTTGGCGGGCGGGCGGCGAGGTCTTGGCGGGCGGCCACTGGGCAACCGGCACCGCCGATGCTATCTCATTGTCGTGGCGCAATGATCGCCGTTCACCGCGCGCGCCGCAAGAGCCGTTCCCGCACCCGGACCAGCCTGCCTTGACCACCGCTTCATCGCCCGTCACCCGCTTCGCGCCGAGCCCGAGCGGCTTCATGCATCTGGGCCACGCCTATGCCGCGCTGTTCGCCTGGCACGCGGCGCGGCGCGGCCACGGCCGCTTCGTGCTGCGCATCGAGGACATCGACCGCGCCCGCAGCCGCCAGCAGTTCGCCGACGCGATCCTCGAGGACCTGGCCTGGCTCGGCCTCGACTGGGACGGGCCGGTGCGCATCCAGTCCGAGCACATGGCGGATTATGCGGCGGCTCTGGGGCGCCTCGACGAGCTCGGCGTGATCTATCCCTGCTTCTGCACCCGGCGCGAGATCCGCCAGGAGATCAAGCACGCCGACGAGGCGCCGCAGGGCCCCGACGAGCAGGTCTATCCCGGCACCTGCCGCGAGCTCAGCTTCGACGACCGGCGCCAGCGTATCCGGCTCGGCACGCCGCATGCCTGGCGGCTCGACGTGCAAAAGGCGCTCGAAATCACCGGCCCGATCGAGTGGCGCGACCGCGCCGCCGGTCTCCAGCGCGCCGAGCCGCTTAGCCACGGCGACGTGGTGGTGGCGCGCAAGGACGTGCCGACCAGCTATCATCTGGCGGTCACCATCGACGACTGCCTTCAGGGCGTGACCCTGGTCACCCGCGGCGACGACCTGTTCCACGTCACCGGCATCCACCGCCTGTTGCAGGCACTGCTCGGCATCCAGGCGCCGGTCTGGCACCACCACCCGCTGATCACCGACTCGAGCGGGGTGAGGCTGGCCAAGCGCAACCGGGCGATGACCTTGCGCGCGCTGCGCCGCGCCGGCCACAGCCCGGCCCAAGTGCGGGCGATGGTCGGGTTCGAGTAGGCTTGGGTTCGCGGGCGCAATCCGGCTAGACTTGGCCCGAGGCGAAGCCAGCCCGGCAATCGAACGCCCGCGGAGACGCGCCATGACCGACGTCATCGTCTACGGCAACCCGCTCAGCACCTACACCCGGACCGCGCGCATGGCGCTGACCGCGAAGGGCGTCGTGCATACCCTGGAGCCGGTCGACCACCGGGCGCCGGAGTACCGCGCGATCCAGCCGTTCGGCAAGACCCCGGCGTTGCGCCACGGCGACTTCGTGCTCTACGAGACGCTCGCGATCGCCTGCTATGTCGACGAGGCCTTCGACGGCCCGCCGCTGGCGCCCGCGGACGCGCAGGCGCGCGCGCGCATGTTCCAATGGATCAGCGCCACGCTCGACTACTTCTACGATGCGATGATCGTCAAGCTGGTGTTCGAGCGCCTGGTCGCCAAGATGAAGGGCCGCGCGCCCAACGAGGCGCTGATCGCGGAAGCCCTGCCCGACATCACCCTTCAGGTCGGCGTGCTGGACAAGGCGCTGAACGGCGCCCCTTACCTTGCCGGCGAGACCATGAGCATCGCCGACATGTTCCTGCTGCCGATCCTGTTCTACGTCAACTTCACCAACGAGGGCCAGCGCATCCTGGCCGGCGCGCCGGCGCTCGGCGAATGGCTCGCGCGCATGAGCGGCGAGCCCTGCGCCGAGGCGACCATGCCGCCGGTCGCCAAGCTCACCGCCTGAGCGCGCGCGCTTACGCCCGCTTGGCGTAGGTCAGCACCGAGCGCACGTCGACCAGCGCGCGCAGCCGGGCCGCGACCCGCTCTGCGGTCTCGGCGTCGAGGCCGCCAACCTGGAGGTCGACGGCGAGCTCGCCACGCTCGTCGCCGACCGCGTGCAGGCGCGCCGGCACCAGGCCGCGCTGGGCGAACGCCTCGAGGATGCGAGGCAAGGTGCCCGGGCCTGCGGTCGCGGCGACCGAGAAGCAATCGACGCGCGCGCAAGCCGCGGCGCGGCCTGATCGGGCGCCGGGTGCGCTATCTTCGGGGGATGGCATGACGGACGTCCTTGTTCGAGCGACGCAAAGGCGGACAGGCGA
>DASWHU010000151.1:0-1631 GCA_036398035.1 Alphaproteobacteria bacterium
ATCGACTGGCAGCGCCTGCCCGACGTCGACTGGGTATCCGAGAGCCTCAGCCGCCTCGACCGGGTGACGGCCGGGCGGTTCACCGTTCGCGGCTCGCACCTCGCGCCGGGGCGCGCGCGGATCGAGCTGGTGATCGACGCCGGCCAGGCGTTCGGCACCGGCCATCACCCGACCACCGCGGGGTGCCTGGAGGCGATCACGCACCTTTCCCGGCTGCGGCGGTTCGCGCGCCCCCTCGACCTCGGCACCGGCAGCGGCGTGCTCGCCATGGCGATGGCGCGGCTGTGGCGGGTGGCGGTGCTGGCGGTCGACGTCGACCCGATCGCGGTCAGGGCGGCGCGCGCCAATGCGCGGCGCAACCGCCTCGGCCCCTGGATCGAGGCGGTGGTCGCCGGCGGCCTTCGCGCCCCGGCGGTGCGCCGGCGGGCGCCGTTCGACCTGGTGGTCGCCAACATCCTGGCCGGGCCGCTGGCGAGGATGGCGCCGGACCTCGCCCGCAGGCTCGCGCCGGGCGGCATCGCGGTGCTGTCGGGGCTGCTCGCGGATCAGCAGGCCGGCGTCGCCGCCGCCTATCGCGCGCAGGGGCTGCGCCTGGTGCGCCGCGACCTGCGCCAGGGCTGGGCGACGCTCACCGTCGGCGCGCGCTGACCAGAAACCAAGGGAGGACGGAGGACATGGACGCGTTCGATCTATCCGGGCGGGTGGCGATCGTCACCGGCGGCAATGGCGGCATCGGGCTCGGCATGGCGGCGGGGCTCGCGCGCGCCGGCGCGTCGCTGCTGATCGCCGGGCGCAACGAGGACAAGAGCCGCGCCGCGGTGGCCGAGCTCGAGGCGCTCGGCGCCACGGCGGCGGCGGTGCGGGTCGAGATCACCGACCGTGCCTCGGTGCAGGCGATGGTCGCCGCCGCCGGCGAGCGCTTCGGGCGGCTCGACATCCTGGTCAACAACGCCGGCACCAACATCCGCAAGCAGCCCGAGGATTACACGCCCGAGGAGTGGCACACGGTGATCGAGACCAACCTCACCTCGGCGTTCCACTGCTGCCAGGCGGCGTACCGGCCGATGGTGGCGGCGGGCGGCGGCAAGATCATCAACATCGGCTCGATGATGTCGATCTTCGGCGCCTCGTTCACCATGCCCTATGCCAGCAGCAAGGGCGGCATCGTCCAGATGACCAAGGCGCTGGCCTGCGCCTGGGCCAAGGACAACATCCAGGTCAATGCGGTGCTGCCCGGCTGGATCGACACCACGCTCACCCGCCAGGCGCGCCAGCAGATCGAGGGCCTGCACGAGCGCGTGGTCGCGCGCACGCCGGCGGGCCGTTGGGGCATGCCCCGGGACTTCGCCGGCATCGCGGTGTTCCTGGCCGCGCCGGCGTCGGACTTCCTCACTGGTACCGCCATCCCGGTCGACGGCGGCTACTCCGTCCAGGGTTAGTCTGGCCGGTTGATCGTATCGGGAATTCGTTGGACGGCTGACGCGCCGGCGCCCGTCTCGGGGCGCCGGCGCGCGGGCGGACTCCCAGGTCAGCCGATCAGCTGGCGCAAGCGCGCTACCAGGTTGTGCAGGGCCTGGTTGAACGCGCGGGCGTGCAGCTCGCGCCCGTGGGCGACCAATGCCGCGATCTCG
>DASWHU010000152.1:0-15283 GCA_036398035.1 Alphaproteobacteria bacterium
CCCCACGCCGACCTCAAGAACATCGACCCGATCTGGACCACCGCCTACATCACCCGCAACCACGGCTACATGGTCTACGACACCCTGTTCGCGCTCGACGAAAAGCTGGAGGTCCGCCCGCAGATGGTCGAGCGCTGGGAGGTGAGCGAGGACGGCCTCACCTGGCGCTTCACCCTGCGCGAGGGCCTGTTGTGGCACGACGGCACCGCGGTCACCGCCGCCGACTGCGTCGCCTCGCTGCGCCGCTGGGGGGCGCGCGACGGCATGGGCCAGAAGCTGATGGACGCGACCGAGGCGCTGTGGCCGGCGGATGCGCGCACCGTCGTGCTCGAGCTCAAGGCGCCGTACGGGCTGGTGCTCGAGTCCTTGGGCAAGATCAGCTCGAACGTCCCCTTCATGATGCCCGAGCGCCTCGCCCGGACCGACCCGTTCGAGCAGGTGCCCGAGATCGTCGGCTCGGGCCCGTTCAAGTTCGTCGCCGGCGAGTGGGTGCCGGGCGCCAAGGTGGTCTATGTCAGGAACCCCAGTTACGTGCCGCGCGCCGAGCCGCCGAGCTACGCGGCGGGCGGCAAGGTGGCCAAGGTCGACCGGGTCGAGTGGCACTACATCCCGGACGCGGCGACCGCGATGAACGCGCTGCTCGCGGGCGAGATCGACTATTTCGAGCTGCCGCCGCACGACCTGCTGCCGATCATGGCGTCCTCGCCCGGGGTAGTGGTCGAGACCCTCGACCCGCTCGGCCAGCAAGGCTGGCTCAGGCTCAACCACACCCTGCCGCCGTTCGACAATCCGAAGATGCGCCAGGCGATGCTGTGGATGGTGAGCCAGGCCGAGTACCTGCAGGCGACCGTCGGCAACCCCGAGTACTACCGTACCTGCCCGGCCTATTTCGGCTGCGGCACCGCGCTCGAGTCGGGCGTCGGCGCGGACGCGCTGATGACCCAAGATCTCGACAAGGCGCGCGCGCTGGTCGCCGAGGCGGGCTACGACGGCACGCCGGTGGTGGTCATGCAGGCGACCGACATCGCGATCAACAACGGCATGGCGCTGGTCACCGCCCAGCTGCTGCGCCAGATCGGCGTGCACGTCGAGCTGCAGGCGATGGACTGGAGCACGCTGACCTCGCGGCGCGCGATGAGCGATCCGGTCGACCAGGGCGGCTGGAACATCTTCCACACCTGGTGGACCGGCGCCGACATCCTCAACCCGGTGGCCAATATCGGCGTCTCGGGCGGTTGCCGCGAGCGCGCCTGGTACGGCTGGCCGTGCGACGAGGAGATCGAGCGCCTGCGCGACGCCTTCGCCCACGCCACCGACCCGGCCGAGCAGAAGCGGCTCGCCGAGGCGGTGCAGGCGCGCGCCTACCGGATCGTCGCCTACGTGCCGACCGGCCAGTGGTTCCAGCCGACCGCCTATCGCGACTCCCTCGTCGGGCTGATCCGCTCGCCGGTCCCCTTCTTCTGGAACGTCGAGAAGCGGTAGGGAAACGGCGGATCGCCGTGCCGCAGCCCGCCCCCCTCCTGCCTCCCTCCGCACGCGGGCCGAGAGAGTCACGGATTTCAGTCCGCGCCGTTCGTTTATCGCCCCTCACCCTGTCCCTCTCCCGGTGGGAGAGGGAATGCGGCGGCGGCGCCGCGACACACCTCTCCCTGGGGAGAGGTCGGCCGCGCAAGCGGCCGGGTGAGGGGCGTCGTGGTCGCGAGTCCGGCTGAGCGATGCTCGCCTTCATCGCGCGGCGCGTGCTCGCCACCTTGCCGGTGATGGCGGTGGTGGCGGTGTTCGTGTTCCTGCTCTTGCACCTGAGCCCGGGCGATCCGGCCACCGTGATCGCCGGCGACTACGCGAGCCCGGCCGACGTCGCCCGCATCCGCGCCCAGCTCGGCCTGGATCAGCCGCTCCACCTTCAGTTCGTGACCTGGATCGGGCGCGTGCTCCAGGGCGACCTCGGCGTCTCGATCTTCTCCAACCTGCCGGTCTCCACCCTGATCGCCCAGCGGCTCGAGCCCACGGTCGCGCTCGCGCTCTTGACGCTTGCGCTCGCGGTCGCGGTCGCGGTGCCGCTCGGCGTCATCGCGGCGTGGCAGGCGGGCTCGTGGATCGACCGGCTGGTGATGGGCTTCGCGGTGCTCGGCTTCTCGGTACCGGTGTTCGTGCTCGGCTACGTACTGATCTATCTGCTGGCGATCAAGCTCGGCCTGTTCCCGGTCCAGGGCTACGCCCCGCTCGCGGACGGCATCTGGCCGTTCCTGCACCGCCTCGCGCTGCCGTCCGTCACCTTGAGCGTCATCTTTATCGCCCTGATCGCGCGCATCACGCGCGCGAGCGTGCTCGAGGTGCTGGCCGAGGACTACATCCGCACCGCCTACGCCAAGGGCTTGCCCGAACGGCTGGTCCTGCTCAGGCACGCGCTCAGGAACGCGGCGGTGCCGATCATCACCGTCATCGGCATCGGCTTCTCGCTCCTGATCGGCGGCGTGGTGGTGACCGAGAGCGTCTACAACATCCCCGGCCTCGGCCGGCTCACGGTCGATGCGGTGCTGCGCCGCGACTATCCCGTCATCCAGGGCATCATCCTGGTGTTCTCCGCCGCCTATGTGGTGATCAACCTGGTGATCGACATCCTGTATACCGCGTTCGACCCGAGGATCCGCTATTGATCACCACGGTCAAGAGCGTCGAGCTGGCCCAGGAGGCGGCGCTCAGCCTCGGGCGCGACAGCGTCTGGCGGCTGCTTCGCCGCCATCCGGGGGTGATGTTCGGGCTGGCGATGATCGCGCTGATGGTCGCCGCCGCCGCGGCGGCGCCGCTGCTCGCGGGCGGCGACCCGGCGGCGCTCAACCCGATCGAGCGGCTGCATGCGCCCTCGGCCGCGCACTGGCTGGGTACCGACATGTACGGCCGCGACCTCTATACCCGCACCGTCTACGGCGCGCGCATCTCGCTGGTGGTCGGGCTGTGCGTGACGCTGTTGAGCGTCGCCTTCGGGCTTGCCATCGGCCTGGTCTCGGGCTTCGTGCGCGCGCTCGATGCGGTGGTGATGCGGATCATGGACGGGCTGATGGCGATTCCCGGCATCCTGCTCGCGATCGCCATGATCTCGCTTGCCGGCGCGAGCCTGGCGACGGTGGTGATCGCGATCACCATCCCCGAGATCCCGCGCGTGGTCCGCCTGGTGCGGAGCGTCGTGCTGACCATCCGCGAGGAGCCCTATGTCGAGGCGGCGATCACGGTCGGCACGCGCCTGCCCTGGCTGCTGCTCCGCCACGTGCTGCCCAACACCATCGCGCCGCTGATCGTCCAGGGCACCTATGTCTGTGCATCGGCAATCATCGTCGAGGCATTGTTGAGCTTCCTCGGCGCCGGCATCCCGCCCGAGATCCCGAGCTGGGGCAATATCATGGCCGAGGGCCGCACCTTCTTCCAGATCTCGCCGTGGATCATCTTCTTCCCCGGCCTGTGCCTGGCGCTGACGGTGCTGGCGATCAACGTGCTCGGCGACGGGTTGCGCGACACGCTCGACCCGCGCATCGCGCGCCGGATGTGAGCGCCGTGGCGGACACGCCCCGCGCGCCGGTGCTCGAGATTCGCGGCCTCACCGTGCGCCTGCCGCCCCATGCCGACCGCGCAAACGCGATCGAGGACGTGAGCCTCGCCCTGGGCGAGCACGAGACCTTGTGCCTGGTCGGCGAGTCGGGCTCGGGCAAGTCGGTCACCGCCCAGGCGATCATGGGGCTGTTGCCCAAGCGCCAGCTGGTGGCGACCGCGGGCGAGATCCGCCTCCAGGGCGAGGACCTGCTGCGCGTGAGCCCGGCGCGGCTGCGCACCTTGCGCGGCGCGCGCATGTCGATGATCTTCCAGGAGCCGATGACCGCGCTCAACCCGGTCCTCCCCGTAGGCCGCCAGGTCGAGGAGGTGCTGAGCGCGCACACGACATTGCCGGCGCCGGCGCGCGCGCGCCGCGTGGTCGAGGTGATGGACGCGGTCAACCTGCCCGAGCCGGCGGCGTTGCGCCACAGCTACCCGCACCAGCTGTCGGGCGGCCAGCGCCAGCGGGTGATGATCGCGATGGCGCTCGCGCTCGAGCCCGCGCTCCTGATCGCCGACGAGCCGACCACCGCGCTCGACGTCACCACCCAGGCGCAGATCCTGAGATTGATCAAGTCGATCCAGGCGGAGCGCCGCACCGGGGTGCTGTTCGTCACCCACGACTTCGGCGTCGTCGCCGAGATCGCCGACCGGGTGGCGGTGATGCAGCACGGGCGCATCGTCGAATCCGGCACCACGGCGCAGGTGCTGCGCGCGCCCGAGCACCCCTATACGCGCATGCTGATCGCGGCCGTGCCCGGGCTCGACCCGCCCGCGCGCCCGGCCAAGGCCGCGGCGCCGGTCGCGCTCGCCACCCGCTCACTGACCAAGGACTATGCCGGCGGCGGCTGGTTCCGCAAGACGCGCGCGGTGCGCGCGGTCGACGACGTGACGATCGAGGTTCGCCGCGGCGAGACCCTCGGCATCGTCGGCGAGTCGGGCTCGGGCAAGTCGACGATCGCGCGCTGCCTGTTGCGCCTGGTCGACCCGAGCGCGGGCGAGGTGCTGCTGCACGGCGCCGAGATCGGCCACCTGTCCGCACGCGCGCTGCGCGCCCAGCGCCGGCGCATCCAGATCGTGTTCCAGGACCCCTACCGGTCGCTGAATCCGCGCCGGACCATCGGCGCGGCGATCGTCGAGGGGCCGATCAACTTCGGCACCCCGCGCGCCGAGGCCTGGGCGCGCGCGCGCGATCTCCTCGCCCTGGTCGGCATCGACGCGCGCGCCGCGGCGCGCTATCCGCACCAGTTCTCGGGCGGCCAGCGCCAGCGCATCTGCGTCGCGCGTGCGCTCGCCATGGAGCCCGAGGTGCTGGTCGCCGACGAGCCGGTCTCGGCGCTCGACGTCTCGGTCCAGGCGCAGGTGCTCAAGCTCCTGGACGATGTGCGCGCGCGCTTCGACCTCGCCATGCTGTTCATCACCCACGACCTGCGCGTCGCCGCCCAGGTGTGCGACCGGATCGCGGTCATGTACCGGGGCGAGGTGGTCGAGACCGGCCCGACCCGCGACCTGTTCGCAAACCCGCGCCACGACTACACCAAGCGCCTGTTCGCCGCCGCCCCCGGCCGCGGCTGGACATTCGGCGCCGAGCCCGGCGCCTGAGCGCCGGCGTCCTCAGGGCACGCGCGCTATGTCGTTGGCATCGAGGAATGCCTCGGCGAAGCATTCGCGCAGGATGGTGACCTCGCTCTTGAGGCCCGGATGGATTCCAGTGCCGCCGCGCGTATTGACCAGCAACACGGCGTCGATGCCGAGCTGGAACCGCATGACCGTGCCGTTGAAGCCGCGCGGGCAGGTCGAGGGCTGGAAGATGATGTCGTCGAGCGCGCCGGGCACGTCGCACGGGTCGGAATCTATCCAGTCGCCGTTGTGCCAATGATGGACGCCGATCGCGTTATCGGACCGAATCCATCCCAGGCAGTAGCCGCCGAGGCAGGACCCGTTCTGCATCTCCTCGGTCGACTCCGGTGTCAGAACGGTGTTGACACGGACGTTGGCCATGAACTGGGCGAGATCGACGGCCGACGCGTTCCAGCCGTAGGCGCTACACGTCGCATTGAAATCGCCCCAGAGATAACCCGGATCGCCGATCGTGTTGTAATAGAGCGTCGGGTCGGTGTCCTCGGGCTCACACGCCATGTCGGTGATGCCCATCGGACCGAGCACGTTGTCCTGGACGAAGTCGATGTAGTCCATGCCGCTGACCTGCTCGATTACCTCGCGCAGCAGGCAGAAGTTCGAGTTTTCGTAGTCGTAGGTCGCGCCCGGCGTGCCGACCACGCCCGACGCGATCAGCTTGGCGAGATTGGCATAGCCGCAGCCGAGGCCGGGCGTCAGCCCGCTGCGGTGCATCAGCAGGTTGCGAATCGAAACCGCCGCGACGCCCGGTCCCGGCAAGGTCGCGATCAGGCCGCCGTCGAACGCGACCTGGCCACTGAACTTGTCCTCGATCAACGGATAGAACGGGTCGTCCAAGTTGATGGACGGATTCTGTTCGAGCAGCTTCATCACCGCCACCGCCGTGATGGTCTTCGAGATGCTGGCGATCGTCATCGGCTTGAGCGGCGTCATGGCGACGTTCGGGAAGTCCGCCTCCCACGGCGCGCGCGCCGAGCCGCCCTGGCCCATGTATGCCAGCTGCCCGGACTTGACGATCGCGTAGGAATAGCCGACCTCGTCCGCCGCTGCATAGGCGTTGTCGATACACTGGCCCATGACCGCGGCATCCGGCGGGATTGAGTTGAGCTCGTCAATGTCGAGCGGTGGGTCGACCGTGTGCTGCAGCAGCCGGGCGGTCTGGTCCTCAGCCTGCTCGCCGGCGGTGATCCGCGCCAGCTCGAGGTCGTCGGGCAAGAGCTCCGTCTCGCACGGCCCGCGCGTGACCTTGCCGAGCACCGCGAGCAGGCGTACGGCGCGTTCGGGAACCTCGAGCGAGCGGCGCGCCTCGGGTCGATTAGCCAGGGCGAAACAGACCTGCACGAGCCCGCCGCGGTGGGCCGCAAACGGTTGCGCAAGGGCATTGCCGGACGAGGCCGTAACCAGCGAAACGCATGCGACGAGGAGGGTCGAACGGAGTAGCCGCGCCATCGTTTTCCCTTTCCTGGCCTGATCGAGAGGACCACCATCGAGCTCCCCAACGCGCCGGCGAGATTGAGCGCCAATTCGCGGCGGGCCCCGCTCAGACCGTGGTAGGCATCAAGGTCGGCCTAAACGCGCTCAAGCACAGCGACGATCCGGCTTTTTCCGGTCCTCCCCGGGCGACCATTTCCGGACAACAAGAATCTTACCATAACTCTGCCGCACTGGCGATGAAGCCTTGGTCGGCTGGCCGAACAACGTTCGACGTCGTCGTACACGTTGAGGGTCACTGCGGAAATGACTGCACGGCGGAAGGATGATCTGCGCAAGGTCAGGTACGGGAGATCCCGGCGCTGCGTGGCAGAGCCGGGTCAGCAATACGCGACTAACCGATGCGTGCCCCGATCCACATCGCGACCGCGCCGGCGGCGAGCGCGGCGGCGAGCGGGGCGGCGACCGCGAGCGCGAGGCGCCGGCCGCCGATGTAGGACGCGAGCGCGCCCTTGATGCCGGTATTGACCGCCGCCGCGATCAGGATGCCGGTCACCGCCGCCTTGGCCGGGATGTCGGCGCCGGCGAGCCGGGCATAGGTAAGGGTGATCGCATCCACGTCGGCCATGCCCGAGACCGCGGCGACCAGATACAGCCCGGCATCGCCGAGCGTCGCCTCGACGGCGCGCGCGAGCACCATGATCACGGCCAGGAGCGCGCCGAACCTGAGCGCCAGGCCGAGCTCGAACGGGTTGCGGTGCTCGATCTCGCCGACCCCGGCGCCGGCCTCCGCCGCGGCGCCCCGCGCGAGCAGCAGGGCGGCGGCGAAGCCCGCCAAAGCCGCCGCGCCGAGCGGCCAAGCGAGGGGGGCGAGCAGGCTCCGGTCGAGCGCGCCCGCGATCAGGAGGGTGCGCGGGAACATGGTCGCGGCGGCGGCGACGATGCCGGCGGCGAGCGCCGGCGCGTGCGCGGGCTGACGCTCGGCCATGCGCGAGAAGCCGATCGCGACCGCGGTCGAGGACACCAGGCCGCCGGCGAGCCCGGCCAGCAAGAGGCCGATGCGCGCGCCCGCCAGCCGCACGATCACATAGCCGACCAACGATATGCCGGCGATCAGGACCACCATCAGCCACAGCTCGTAAGGGTTCAGCGCGCCCCACGGCCCGTAGCCCCGGTTCGGCAGCACCGGCAGCAGCACCACCGACATGACCAGCAATCGCAACACCGCCTGCAGCTCGTCATAGGCGATGCGCTCGAGCCAGGCGTGCAGCGCCGGCTTGATGCTGAGCAGCAGCGCCGCGATCACCGCTCCGGCGGCGGCGAGCGCGAGCTCGCCCGCGACCGCCAGCGCGCCGAGCCCGAAGGTGAGCATCGCCGCGACCGTGGTGGTGTGGCCGACGTCGCGGGTCTCCTGGACCGCGCGCAGCCGCCCGACCAGCATCACCACCGCGAAGGCGGCGAACAGGACCGCGAGCACCAGCGCGCCGAAGTGCTCGGACAAGAGCGCCGCGACCCCGCCCAGCATGCCGATCAGGGCGAAGGTGCGGATGCCGGCGACGCGCGAGCCCTCGGGCCGGCCGCGCTCCTGCCAGCCGCGCTCGAGCCCGATCAGGATGCCGATGCCGAGCGCGACCGCGAACCGCTCGAACAGCACCAGCTGGTCCACCTCAGGCGCCCCTCGGTCGCGGGCGCCGCTGCCACGCCGCCAGGCTCGCGGCCGCGACCAGCACCACCGCGACCTCCATCGCCGGCGCGAGCGCGGCGGTGTAGCGGGTCTCGATGTTGCCGATCCACGCCAACACGAGCGTGCGCGCGACGACGAAGCCGGCGGCACAGGCGGCGAGCCGCCGCACCGGCGCGTCCATCCCGCGCGAGAGCGCGGCGGCCGAGGCCGCAGCAAGGAACGCGACCAGCAGCAGGTAGCGGTAGCCGCCGGTCAGCGCCTTGGTCGCCGCCCGCCACGGGTAGGCCTTGGCCAGCGCCAGCTTGGCCCAGAGGCCGCCCTCGGCGATCTGAAGGCGCTCGGCGTGGCTCGCCGCGTCCGCGGGCAGCTCGTTCGGCCAGCCGAAGCTCGAGAACGGGTTCGACCACAAGGCGAGCGCGCGCCTGAGCGGGTTGGCGAGCCAGGTGCGCAGCGGCGCGCGCGCCGCCCGCTCGGCCGCAATCGCGCGGAACGCATCGTCGATCGCGGCCGGGATCGGCGCGCCGTCGTGGCGGGCGAGCCCGGCGAGCAGCGCCTCGATTCGCGCCTGCTCCCCCGGCCCGTCATAGGCCGTGGGATCGATGCTGATGGCCGAGTAGACGAACCGGTTGATCGGCCACAGCGCGCCCGGCCGCTGGTACTCCTTGGTGATCCAGGTGCGCGTCCAGGCGAGGTAGCCGAGCGGCGAGGGCGCATCGGCGGGCATGACCATGTCGGTCGGCGTGAGCCGCGGCAGCCCGGCCGCGAGGTTGCGCGCGGTCCAGGCGGCCCAGGGCAGCGCCAGGACCAGGGCGACCGCGGCGCCGCGCGCCAGGCCCTGGCGCACGCCGTGCAGCGCCAACGCGGCGACGGCGACCGGCACCGCGAGCAAGATGGCGTCGAGGCGGATGAAGGTCGCCGCGATCAGCGCCGCTCCCAGGGCCGCGATGCGCAGCCGTCCGGCGGCGAGCGAGCGCAGCAGCTCGGCGAGCACCCAGATCGTCGCCGCCAGCGCCAAGGTCTCGGTCTGGGTATAGCGCGGCCAGGCGACGGCGAGCGGCGAGGCCGCCAGCACCAGCCCGGCGGCGACGCCGACCGCGGGCCGTGCCGCCGCGCGCGCAGCCGCATCGGCCAGATAAGCGATGGCAAGCGCGGCGAGCGCGGTCTGGACCAGGCGCACCGCCATGTCCGAGTGGCCGGAGGCGGCCCACACCAGCGCCACGAACACCGGGTAGCCGGGGCCCTGATTGCCGCCGAAATGGGGCACGCAGGCGGGCCCTGCCGGGTCCGACAGCGACACCCCGCAGCCGCGCAAGATGTTCTCGGCCACGGTCGCGTAGACGTCCCAGTCGCCGCCGCCGAACGGGAAGGCGAGCACGAACGCGAGCCGCGCGGCGAGGGCGAGCAGGGCGATGGCGAGCAGCGGCCGCGGCGCGAGGCCGGCCGCGGCCGGCGCCGGCGTCGCTGCGGCGGTCGGGCTCATCACCCCACTCTATTGCCGCCGCCGCCCGGCACAAGGGCGCCACGCGGCCGGCGGGGCTAGAGCGGGATGATATTAAGTCGGATCCCTGAGCCTGTTTTGGTCGTCACCCCGGACTCCGCGAAGCGGATATCCGGGGTCCATACGCCCTTGCCACGCACTCGACCACCTGTGCAAGCGGCGCGATGGACCCCGGCTCGCGGCGCTGCGCGCCTTGGCCGGGGTGACGGGCGATGGATGACCATGTGTCAAATCATCAGGCGCTAGCGGGTGATGCGCACCGGCAGGCCGCGCTCCTGCTTGAGGGCGGCGCGGATCACATCCCAGTCCAGCCGTTCGGCCTCGCTGCCGGCGGTGTCCAGGATCAGCGGCGTGGCGTCGGCCTCGAGGCCGGGCACGAAGTTGCCGGTGGCCTCCAGCGCATCGAGCTGGGCGTGGTCGGGATGGACCTCGAGATAGAGCTCGGCGTCCTGCCAGCCGAGCTTGACCTGCTGGTGGACCACGGTGACCGGCGTGCCGACCGGCACCAGCTCGTACAGCGCCTTGATGTCTTCCGGGTACAGCCGGATGCAGCCCCGGCTGACCCTGCGCCCGACCCCCCACGGCTTGTTGGTGCCGTGGACCGCATAAGTCGGCCAGCCCAGATAGAGCGCCCGGTCGCCGAGCGGGTTGCTCGGCCCCGGCGGCACCACCGCCGGGATATGCGGCGCGGCCGCGCGCGTCCCCTCGGTCGGGCGCCAGGTCGGGTCGACCTGCTTGCGCACGATCTTGGTCTCGCCGAGCGGCGTGGTGAAGGCCTCGCGCCCGACCCCGATCGGGAAGCTCTGCACCGACCCGCCGTCGGCCGGGAAGAAGTAGATGCGCAGCTCCGCCAGGTTGATCACCAGGCCCTTGCGCGGCGCATCGGGCAACAGGTGCGCGGTCGGCAGCATCACCGGCGTGCCCGCTCCGGGCACCCACGGGTCGACGCCCGGATTCGCCGCCATCACCTCGAGCAGGCCGAGGTCGTGGGCGCGCGCCACGTACATCAGCGGCTGGCTGCCGTCGCTGACATAGAGGCGCGGCGCGCCGATCATGTCGGAGGCGGGCGCGAAGGTCTCGCCATGGGCGCGCGGCGCGCCCGCCACCAGGGCGCAAAACAGCGCGGCGAGCGGCCATGCCGCTCGCCGGCCCGTGCCCTTGGCCGCGCCCTCGTCCTGCATCGGGCCGCGGCCGATCGCCCGGGGTTCCGGGTCGCTACATCTTGCGCAGCGACTCTTGGAAGATCCTGTCGGCCTTTTCGCTTGCAGCCTGAGCCTCCTCGCGCGCGCGCGCCGCATCCTGCGCCGCCTGACGCGCGTCGGCGGCGGCGGCAGTGGCCTTCTGGTCGGCCGCGTTGGCGGTCTGCTGGGCCGCGCCCGCGGCCTGCAGTGCCTGCTGCGCGGTGGCCTGGGCGCCCGCCGCCTGTGCCTTGACCTGCTCGACCTCCTGGCGCAGCGCGTCCAGGTCCTCCTGGGTCGCGCAACCCGACAAGGCGGCCAACGAGACGAACGCGCAGATCGCGATCTTGGGAAGTACCATGTTCGGCATGTCTACCGACCCTCCGGTTCGAAGCCAATCATCAGTTCGATGAACGGTCGCCGTCCGGGCTTGTGCCCTGCCCCGGCCGGTGCCCCGCCGCTACGGACGAATGTCGATGGGCGTGCCCGGGCTCACCGAGACCCAGATCACGTCCATCGCCTCATTGCTAACCGCAATACAACCGGACGTCCAGTCCGATCCGCCCCGGAAATCCCACTTCCAGTCGACGCCGTTGGGCAGGCCGTGGATCATGATGTTGCCGCCGGTGCGCTCGCCGCGGTGCGCCGCCCGCAACTGGTCGACGCCGTTGGGATAGGAGATGTGGATCGAGCGGTAGAACGAGCTTTCGGTGTTGAAGCCGTCGAGCAGGTAACGTCCCTCGGGCGTGCGCCCGTCGCCTTCAGCGAGCTTGTGCCCGACCGGGTCGAAGCCGAGCGAGACGCGGAACTCGTGCAGCACGGTGCGCCCGCGCAACAGCTGCAGGCGCCGCTCGGACTTGAGCACCAGCACCCGGTCGGCGCGCAGATAGGTCGCGCCCTCGGCCTCGGCCGGCGGCGCGGCCAACGCCACGGCCAGCGCCGCCCCGAGGCCCAGCGCGAGGCCCAGCGCGAGCCAGCGGCCATGTCCCGCCGCCATCGCCGCAACCTTCACCACCGCCGCACGCGCCCGGTATCGAAGTGGACGAAATCCGACTTCGGGTAGTAGCCGACGCCGCCGCGGGCGAGATCGATCCCGGCCGCGCGCAGCGCGGCCAGCTCGCGTCCCGGCAGGCGCACGTCGATCGCCCGGCCGGCCAGGTGCAGGCTGTGCTTGGCGACGCCGCTCGAGGTGCTGCGCAGCATCTCGTTGCTCGCCGGCGAGCGATAGCCGCAGATCACGTCGAACGGCGCGGCGCTGCCCAGGCGCTCGCGCACCGCGACCAGCAGGTCGAGCAGCCTGCGGTCGATGGCGCTGGCCTCGCCGGTGCGGTGGTCGCGCAGCACGTGGTCGATCGCGGCCAGCGCGTCCGGCAGGTAGGCGCCGTCCTGCCAGTAGCAGGCATCGAGCGATTCGCCGGTGTGCAGATGGTGGAAGCCGAGGCTTCTGGGGGCGGGCTTGGCGGCGAAGGCGCGCGCGCCGGGCAGCAGCGCGGCGGCGGCGAGGCCGCCGATCACGGCCCTGCGCCCGATCCCGATCCGCATCCCCGCGTTCGGCATGCGTCCCCCACCGCTTGGTCCCGACGCCCACGATCGCCGCCGATTCGTAACCGAACTCCTAATCGGCGGACCCGCGCTCGTCAACCGGTTGAATATGGCATGGCTGCGGGGCGGCGGCCACTTCGCCCAGGTCACGGCGGTAGTGGTCGTCACGGAACTGGACCGTGCCGTCGCCGTCGGTCCAGGCGGTGAGATAGACGATCACCAGCGCCACCGGGTCGGCGAGGCGCACATGCCGGTCCCGGCCCGCAGCGAGCTCCGCCGCGGTCGCGGCCGGCGTCCAGCCGGGCTCGCCCTCGAGCAGCCATTCGGCGAGCTCGAGCGCACGCGCAAGGCGCACGCAGCCCGAGCTGAACGTGCGCACCGGACGCTCGAACAGCCGGCGCTCCGGAGTGTCGTGCAGGTAGACGCCATAGTCGTTCGGAAACAGGAACTTGACCCGGCCGAGGGCGTTGCCGGGGCCGGGGTCCTGGCGCAGCCGCACGCGCAACGGCTTGGTCCAGTCGACCGTCGCCGGGTCGACCTCGCGCGCACCGTAGCTCCAGTCGGCGAACACCCGGATGGTGCGCGCCGCCAGATAGCCGGGGTCGGCGCGCACCTTGGGCGCGATGTCGAGGCGAGCGATGTTCGGCGGCACTGTCCAGTAGGGGTTGAACACCACCTCGTCGATGCGCGCGCTGAGCTCGGGCGTCGGACGGCTCGGCCGGCCGACGATCGCGCGCATGCGCAGCGCCTCCCGGCCGTGGTCGATCGCCGCCGCCTCGAACGCGGCGATGTGGACCAGCACGAAGCGCCCCGCCGGCCACGGCGGGCGGGCGCGGAGCCGGGCGAGGTTGCGCGCAAGCTGGCCGATGCGCGCGCCGACGGGCAGGTCGAGCGCGGCCTGGGTGCGCGGCCCGACGATGCCGTCGACGAGCAGGCCGTGGCGCGCCTGGAAGCGGCGCACCGCGGCATCGAGCGCGGCATCGAAGGCGGGCCCGGCGCCGGCGCGCGCACGCGCGAGGTCGCCGGTCGCGGCCAGGCGCGCGCGCAAGGCCGGGACGCGCGCATCGACGCTGCCGAGCTCGAGCTTCGGGCCTGCGCCGACCGCCGGCCAGCCGCCCGCCGCGGCGAGCGCCTGGTAGCGGGCGAGCGCGGCCTCGAGCGGTGCGATCTCGGGCGGCAGGGCGCGCGCCGGCGCCGCCGCGACGATCAGCGCGACGGCAAGCAGCACGCCGGCAGCGCGGGTTCGTGCCCGGCGCACCCCTGTGCTAGGCTTGTCGGCCGGCGCGCGACGCCGTGCCGCGAAGCGTGAGCGGGGGATCGAAGTCATGAAGATGCTGGCGGTCCACCCCGGGCCGTTGATGTACACCAAGATCTACCTCCGGCTCGAGCCGCTCGGGCTCGAGCTGATCGCCGAGGCCGCGCGCCGCGACGGCCACGAGGTGCGCCTGATCGACCTGCAGGTCGAGAGCCATGCCCGCTACCTGGCGCTGGTCCGGGCGTGGCGGCCCGATGTCGTCGCGGTCTCGTGCAACTATCTCGCCAACGTGCCCGAGATCGTCGATCTCGCCAAGCGTACCAAGGCCCTGCTGCCGGCGAGCTACGTGGTGGTCGGCGGCCACAGCGCCTCGTTCATCGCGCATGAGCTGCTGGAGCACGGCGCGGGCGCGATCGACTGCGTGCTCAAGGGCGAGGGCGAGCCCGGCATCGTTGCCCTGCTGCGCGCGGTCGCGGACGACCGCGGCGCGGCCGCTGAGGTGCCGGGCGCGGTCACCGAGGCGGGATGCGGCCCGCAGCCCGCCTTCACCCACAGCCTCGACGACGTCTGGCCGGCGCGCGACTTGCTCCGCCATCGCCGCAAGTACTTCATCGGTGTGCTCGACCCGTGCGCCTCGATCGAGTTCTCGCGCGGCTGCCCGTGGGACTGCGCGTTCTGCAGCGCGTGGACGTTCTACGGCCGCAGCTATCGGGTGATGAGCCCGGAACGCGTGGTCGCCGATCTCGAGCGCATCAATGAGCCCGGCGTGTTCATCGTCGACGACGTCGCCTTCATCCAGGAGCGGCACGGCTTCGAGATCGGCGAGGCGATCGCGCAGAAGGGCATCAAGAAGCAGTACTACCTGGAGACGCGCGGCGACGTGCTGCTGCGCAACAAGGAGGTGTTCCGGTTCTGGCGCAGGCTCGGCATCAAGTACATGTTCCTGGGCCTCGAGGCGATCGACGAGGCCGGGCTCAAGACATACCGCAAGCGCGTGACCTTGGACGAGAACTTCGCGGCGCTCGAGTTCGCGCGCTCGCTCGGCATCAAGGTCGCGGTCAACATCATTGCCGATCCCGACTGGGACGAGCATCGCTTCCGGGTGGTGCGCGAGTGGTGCATGGAGATCCCTGAGATCGTCAACATCAGCATCAACACGCCCTATCCCGGGACCGAGACCTGGCTGACCGAGTCGCGCGAGCTCGTCTCGCGCGACTACCGGCTGTTCGACATCCAGCACGCGGTGCTGCCGACCCGGCTGCCGCTGGCGACCTTCTACCGCGAGCTGGTCGAGACCCAGAAGGTGCTGAATGCGAAGCATCTCGGCTGGTCGTCGCTGGCTGCGACCGCGCGCATCGCCGCGCATCACGTGCTGCGCGGCCAGACCAACTTCGTGCGCATGCTGTTCAAGTTCAACAGCGTCTACGACCCGCGTTTGCAGCTCGCCGACCACGCCCGCCCGGTCGCCTACC
>DASWHU010000153.1:0-10390 GCA_036398035.1 Alphaproteobacteria bacterium
GGCGAGATCGGCCTCAGCCAGCTCGCGCGCAACGCGGTGGCGGCGCTGACCAGCTTCACATTGTCGCCGATCCCGCTGTTTTTGCTGATGGGCGAGATCCTGTTCCACAGCGGCGTCGCGCTCAAGGCGATCGATGCCGTCGAGCGGCTGATCGCGCGCGTGCCGGGACGGCTGTCGGTGGTGTCGATCGTCGGCGGCACCGTGTTCGCGTCGCTGTCGGGCTCGACTATCGCCAACACCGCCGTGCTCGGCAACCTGCTGCTGCCCGACATGCTGCGCCGAGGCTACCATCCCTCGATCGCGATGGGGCCGATCATGGCCACCGGCGGCATCGCCATGCTGATCCCGCCCTCGGCGCTGGCGGTCCTGCTCGGCAGTCTCGCCGGCATCTCGATCTCGGGGCTGCTGATCGCCGGCATCGTGCCGGGCGTGATCATGAGCCTGCTATTTGTCGGCTATGTGATCGGCCGCTGCGCCCTCGACCGCAGCCTCGCGCCCGCGGGCGATGATGCGCCGCGCACCGAGGGCGGGCGCTGGCGGCCATTCCTGATCTACGTGCTGCCGCTATTCGGCATCTTCGCCGTGGTGGTCGGCAGCATCTTCGCCGGCTGGGCGACGCCGACCGAGTCGGCGGCGCTCGGCTGCGTCGCCTCGGCCGCCGCCGCCGCGGGCTACCGCGCGCTGACCTGGCGCGGCCTGATGACCGCGGTGCGCGAGACAGCCAAGATCTCGACCATGATCCTGTTCATCATCGTCGCCTCGGTCACCTATGCCCAGATCCTCGCCTTTTCCGGCGCCACCGACGGCCTGCTGCGGCTGATCGAGGGCTTCGGCCTCGGCCCGCTGCTGCTGCTGGTGGTCATGCTGCTGGTGCTGCTGATGCTCGGCTGCTTCATGGACCAGGTCAGCATGGTGCTGATCACCTTGCCGTTCTTCATTCCGCTTGCCCAGGCCAACCACATCGACCTGCTGTGGCTCGGCGTTCTGATGCTGATCGCGATGGAGATCAGCTTCACCACGCCGCCGTTCGGGCTCTTGGTGTTCGTGATGAAGGGGGTGGCGCCGCCGACTATCACCATCCGCCAGGTCTATGCCGCGGCGCTGCCGTTCATCGGCCTGGAGGCGCTGGTGTTGGCGATGCTGGTCGCCTGGCCCAAGCTCGCGGTCTGGCTGCCGTCGGCGATCCTCAACCGCTGAGGCGCTCAGCCGCTGCCCCACACCGACTCGGCGACCGGGCTTGAGCACCCGCACAAAGGCTCGGCCCGCTACGGCGGGGTCAAAGGACGACGCCTCACACCCACAGCTTCTCCTTGCGGTACGCGATGTCGGTGAGCAACGCCGCCGGGCCTTCGTGGGTGATGGCGCCGCGGTCGAGCACGTAGGCGCGGTCGGCGAGCGCCAGCACCAGGTCGAGGTCGTGCTCGATGATCAGCATCGACACGTCCTGGCGCAACCGGTCGATGGCGGCGAACACCTCCTCGACCATGGTCGGCGACAGGCCCTCGAACGGCTCGTCGAGCAGCAGCAGGCGCACGTTGCCCGACAAGGCGCGGGCGATCGCGACCATCTGCTGCTCGCCCCCGGACAGCACGTCCGCCTTGGCGGCGAAGCGTTCCTCGATGCGCGGGAAACGCGCGAACATCTCCTCCCGCGACCAGCGCGCGCCGTCGCCGCCGGTCCGCCTGAGCCGGCCCAGGGCCAGGTTGTCGGCGACGGTGAGATTGGCGAACAGCCTGCGCCCTTGCGGCACCAGGCCGATGCCGAGGCGCGCCACGTCCTCGGGCGCGCTGCCCTCGATGGCGCGACCGTCGAACACGATACGCCCGGTGCGCGGCGGCACGATGCCCATGATGCCCTTGACGGTCGAGGACTTGCCGGCGCCGTTGCGCCCGAGAAGCGCCACCACCTCGCCCTTGCGCACGTCGAGCGAGACATCGTGCAGGATGTGGCTCTTGCCGTAGAACAGGTTGACGTTGTCGAGGCGCAGGATCGACTCCCCGCTGGCGCGCGACGGCGCCGCGCGCCTGGCGGTCACGACCTGCCGGCCGCTGCCCAGATAGACCTGCTGGACCTCGGGATGGGCGCGCACCTCGTCCGGCGAACCCTCGGCGAGCACCAGACCTGCGTTCATCACCGTGATCACCTCGGCGAACGCGAACACCCGGTCGATGTCGTGCTCGACCAGGGTAACGGACATGTGCCTCGCCAAGGCGCGGATCAGGCCGACGATGCGTTCGCGTTCCTGGTCGGCGAGTCCGGCCAACGGTTCGTCGAGCAACAGCACCCGCGGCCGGGCGGCCAGCGCCAGGCCGATCTCGAGCAGGCGCTGCATGCCGTAAGACAGGTCCGAGACCGCGACGTGCTCGATCCCCTCGAAGCCGAGCAGGCCGATCAAGGCGCGGGTCTCCTCGTGCACGCGCGCGAAGCTGCCCGCGTTCCGCCACAGGTCGAGGCGGCCCTTGTGGCGCGCCTGGACGCCGAGACGAAGGTTCTCGTGGACGCTGAGCGTCGGAAACAGGTTGGTGATCTGGAACGAGCGCGCCAGGCCGAGGCGCGCGAGGCGGTCCGCCGGCAGGCCCGCGACCGCGCTGCCGAACAGCGCGAGCTCGCCCTCGTCGGGCGGGTACATGCCCGAGATGAGGTTGAACAGCGTCGTCTTGCCGGCGCCGTTGGGGCCGATCAGCGCGCGCAGCTCGCGGTCGCGCAGCTCGAGGTCGACCCCGGCCACCGCCCGGAACCGGCCGAAGCGCTTGGTCACGTCACGACAGGCGAACACCACCGCCCGCTCGCTGCGCGCCGGGCCGGCAACGAGGAAGCGGGGAATCTCGGCGCGCATCTCCGGCACCGCGCGCGCGGCCATCGCCGCCGCCCTGACCTCGTGGCGGGTGAGCGGGGCGAGCAGGCGCGTGCCCAGCCCGACCAGCCCCTTGGGCGAGAACAGGATGAAGGCCATAAACAGCAGGCCGAAGTAGAACTGCCAGGCGCTGGTGTAGTCGGACAGGATCTCGCGGAACAGGATGAAGAACCCGGCGCCGAGCGCCGGCCCGAGGAAGGCGCCCATGCCGCCGATGATCGACATCGCCAGGATCTCGCCCGAGAACATGACGTGGACCAGGTCGGCGGAAACGAAGTATTTTAGGAACGCGAACAGGCTTCCGGCCAGGCCGAGGATCGACGCCGAGAGGACGAACGCGATCAGCTTGTAGCGGCGCACCGGATAGCCGACGAACGACGCGCGCTGCTCGTTGTCGCGGATCGCCTGCAGTGCGCAGCCGAACGGCGACTGGACAACGCGCCAGATCAGCCAGGCGACCAGCAGCACGATGGCGGCGACCAGGTAGTAGAAGGTGGTCTGGTCGTCGATGTCGATGCCCCAGAGGTCGGGGCGGGCGATTCCGCCGAGCCCGTTTTCGCCGCCGGTGAACGAGGTCCAGCGGTAGACGACGTAGAAGAACATGGCGGTGAAGGCGAGCGTGAGCAGCGAGAAATAGACCCCGCGCCGGCGCAACACCAGGAAGCCGATCACCAGGCCGAGCAACGCCGAGAACAGGACCGCGGCCGCGAGCGGAACCAACAGCGCGCCGGGCAGAACGTGGATCTGGAGCAGCGCCGCGGCGTAAGCCGCGAGCCCGAAGAAGGCGCCGTGGCCGAACGAGACCAGCCCGCTGTAGCCGAGCAACAGGTTGAACCCCAGGCCGACCAGCGCGAACAGCGCGATCTCGGTCGCGACCGAGGTGGTCAGGCCGAGCGCGGGCACCAGATGGGGAAGACCCACGAGCGCGGCGGCGAGCACTAGGATCGGGTGGCGGAGGACCTTCGCGCCGATCATTCGAGCCGCCCGACGCTTTCGCCCGCCAGGCCGCGCGGGCGGACCAGCAGCACCAGCACCATCAACGCGTACATCGACGCCTCGGCGGCCGGCGGATAGAACAGCACCGTCATGCCGCGCACGACGCCGATCAGCAGTCCGCCGAACACCACGCCCCAGAAGCTGCCAAGCCCGCCGATCACCACCGTGACGAAGGCGGCGGTGAGGATCTCGGTGCCCATCGCCGGCTGGACGCCGGCCAACGGCGCCGACACCACCCCGGCGAGCGCCGCGAGACCCACCCCGAGCCCGAAGATCGCGGCCAGCACCGGGCGCAGCCGGATGCCCAGCGCGCGCACCATCTCCGGATCGTGGACGCCGGCGCGCACGATCATCCCGAACGCGGTCCGGGTCAGCAGCAGCCAGGTGCCGCCGACCGCGGCCACCGCCACGCCCAGGATCGCCAGCCGGTAATAGGAGTAAATGAAGTCGCCGACCAGGAGCTGGCCGCGCAGCGCCGGCGGGATCGCGAACGGCAGCCCGGTCGCGCCCCACACCAGGCGCAGCGCCTGCTCGGCGGTGAGCGCGAGGCCGAAGGTGAACAGGAGGCTCAAGGTCGGGTCCTCGCGGTAGAGCCGCCTGAGCAGGACGTGCTCGATCGCCATGCCGAGCGCCGCCACCGCGACCGGCGAGGCGATCAATGCACCGCCGAAGCCGAGCATCGGGCTGACCGTGACGGCGAGATACGCGCCCAGCGCATAGAACGCCCCGTGCGCCAGGTTGACCACGCCACCGAGGCTGAAGATCAGCGACAGGCCGAGCGCCAGCATCACGTAATAGGCGCCGATCAGGAGCCCGTTCAACGTGTGCTCGAGAACGATCAGCATCGGCTGGATTGTACCCCTCGGGCCACCGGCATGCGCGCGCAGGCGCGGCCAGTCGGGCGCCGACCCGCCCGATCCCTTGCCCGACTATGCAACTGACGGCGGGGGGCCGGTCAGGCCAGGCTCAGCCGGCGAACGTGCACGGGTTCTCGTCCCGCGTCGGCTGGATCAGGTCGAGCGGCTGGTCGGCCGAGGGCACCGCCTCGACGACGTCGAAGATGTCCCACTTGTCCCGAGCCGCGGCCGGGTCCTTGACCCGCACCACGTACATTTCCTGCAGCAGCTGGTGGTCCCAGTCGCGGAACGACCCGGCGCGGCTCTTGAGCAAATCGAAGCTCGCCCCCTTCTCGAAATGCTCGATCAAGGCCGCCGTATCGGCGCTGCCGACCTCGTTGACCGCCTGGGCGAAGATCTTGATCGCGATATGGTCGCCCCAGGCCTGGTTGTCCGGCGGCATGCCGTGGCGGTCGGTGTACGCCGTGGTGAATGCCTGGGACGCGGCTGTGTCAAGGCCGTGATACCAGAGGCTCTGCCAGTACCCGGACAGCGACTCGATTCCCGCGGCCCAGAACGGCACCGTGTCCATCACCCCGCCCGCCACCGGATAGGGCAGGCCGTACTCGCGATACTGCTTCAGGAACGTCGTCTGATCGACCCCGGCCAGGTTGATGTAGACGAAGTCGGGCTGGGCCTCGCGGATCTTCAGGATATAGCCGCTGTAGTCCGGCGTGTTGGTCGCCACCATGTCGTTATTGACCAGCACGCCGCCGTTCTGCTGAAGAAAGCGCGACGACACGCCGTAGAGGTCGTGGCCGAACGCGTAGTCCGCGGTCAGCATGTACCACTTCGCGCCCGTGATCAGGTTCTGGCGCACCTGCCACTGGCCGATGGTCTTGGTATACATGGTGTTGCAACCTTCGACGTGGAACGTGAAGCGGTTGCAATTGCTGCCACGCAAAGCATCGGAGTTGCAGCCGGTGTTGACATAGATGATCTTGTAGCGGTTGGCCTGCTCGGCGATCGCCAGGCCCGAGGCCGAGCTGATCTCGCCGAACAGGAACTGGACCTGGTCGCGCTCGACCAGCTTCTGCGTCTTGGTCACCGCGACCCCGGGGTTGACGCTGTCCTCGGAGATCAGCTCGAGCGGGCGGCCGAGCACGCCGCCCGCGGCATTGACCTCGTCCACCGCCATGGCGGCGCCGCGGAAGCCGTATTCGCCGAGCTGGCCGAGGAAGCCGGTGCGCGGCGTCAGATGCCCGACCCGGATGGTGTCCTCCGCCTTCAGGACGGCGGGAAAGCCGAGCTGGCCGAGAACCGCGCCGCCGGCGCCGAGCGCGGCGCCGCGCAGGACGGCGCGCCGCGAGAGCACCTTGCCGCCGCGCCGGCCGATTTTGGTGTTGCTGGGCATGGCATCCTCCCCGATTGCGTCCCTGTCCGTGCCCGGTCGCGTTGGCCGCGACCGCCACTTTTGCGTTCAATTTGTCACAGAAACCGCCGGCCGGATAGCGTCGCCCTCGGCCGCGCGCCCGACCGGCCGGTCAAGCCCGCTGCGCCGGGTACAAGTGCATTTTTGATATGTGACACATCCTTATTGGCTATTGAATCCTAATTATGAGAGTGATATCTGGCAACCTCGACATCACAACGTCTATTTAAGATGCCTGGGACATGATCGTCGCCACCCAGATGCGCGCCGCCCGGGCGCTGCTCGGCATCGACCAGCGCCGGCTCGCCGAGCTGTCGGGGCTGTCCGTGCCGACGATCCAGCGCATGGAGGCGAGCGAGGGCATGGTCCGCGGCAATGTCGATTCGCTGATGAAGGTGGTGTCCGCGCTCGAGGCCGCCGGCGTCGAGCTGATCGGCGACGGCGCCGCCAGCCAGGACGGCGGCCGCGGCGTGCGGCTGAAGGCGCCGCCGGCCGGCGCCAGCGCCTGACCGGACCCCTGCCCCCATGACACGCCAAGCCGAGACGGCCTGACCGGGCAGGCGCGATGACCATCGCCGTGCTCCTCTGGTGTGTCGCCGTATTGCTCGGCACGGCGCTGGCGGCGTTGGCGGCCGGGCGATCGCCGGCCGGCACCGCGGTCGTCTATGGCGCGAGCCTCGCCGCCTCGCTCGCGGCGCTGCTCGCGGCGCTCGCGGCGCTCATCGCCGGAGAGGCCACGGCGCCCGCGGTGACGCTGCCGCTCGGGCTGCCCTGGATCGGCTCGCATTTCCGGCTCGACGCGCTGGCCGCGTTCTTCCTGGTGGTGGTCAATCTGGGCGGCGCGGCGGCATCGCTCTATGCGCTCGGCCATGGCCGCCACGAGCCGGAGCCGGCGCGGGTGCTGCCGTTCTACCCGGCGTTCCTCGCCGCCATGAACCTGGTCGTGCTGGCGGACGATGCGTTCACCTTCCTGTTTTCCTGGGAGCTGATGTCGCTCGCTTCCTGGGCGCTGGTCATGGCCCATCACCGCGACGCCGACAACGCGCGCGCGGGCTACGTGTACCTGGTCATGGCGAGCTTCGGCACGCTCGCGCTGCTGCTGTGCGTCGGCCTTCTCGCCGGGCCCGACGGCGGCTACGCGTTCGCGGCGATCCGCGCCGGCGCGCACCGCCCCTGGGTCGCCGCCGCGGTGCTGGCGCTGGCGCTGCTCGGGGCCGGCTCGAAGGCGGGCCTGGTTCCCCTTCACGTGTGGCTGCCGCTCGCCCACCCGGCGGCGCCGAGCCACGTCTCGGCGCTGATGAGCGGGGTGATGACCAAGGTCGCCGTCTACGGCTTCGTGCGCATCGTCTTCGACCTGCTCGGCGAGCCGGGATGGTGGCAGAGCATGGTGGTGCTGGCGCTCGGCGGCATTACCGCGGTGCTCGGGGTGCTGCACGCGCTCATGCAGCACGACCTCAAGCGCCTGCTCGCCTACCACACGGTCGAGAACATCGGCATCATCTTCATCGGCCTCGGCCTGGCGCTGGCGTTCCAGGCCAACGGCATGGGCTGGGCCGCGGCGCTGGCGCTGACCGCGGCGCTGTTTCACGTCTTCAACCACTCGCTGTTCAAGAGCCTGCTGTTCTTCGGCGCCGGCGGCGTGCTCGCCGCCACGCGCGAGCGCGACATGGAGCATCTGGGCGGCCTGATCCATCGCATGCCCTACACCAGCTTCGCCTTCCTGGTCGGCTGCGTCGCCATCTCGGCCCTGCCGCCGCTCAACGGCTTCGTCTCCGAGTGGCTGACCTTCCAGGCGATCCTGCAGAGCCCCGAGCTGCCGCAGTGGGGGCTCAAGATCATGGTGCCGGCCGTGGGCGGCATGCTGGCGCTGTCGGCGGCGCTGGCCGCCGCCTGTTTCGTCAAGGCGTTCGGCGTCACCTTTCTCGGCCGGCCGCGGACCGCGGCGGCCGCGGCGGCCGCAGAGGTGGACCGCTTCTCGCTCGCCGCCATGTTCGTGCTCGCCGGCCTGTGCCTGCTCGCCGGCATCCTGCCCGGCATCGTCATCGACGCCCTGGGGCCGGTGTCCCGCAGCCTGCTCGGCACGCGCATGATGCCGCAGAGCGGCCTGCCGTGGCTGTCGATCGTGCCGATCGCCGAGAGCCGGAGCTCGTATAACGGGCTGCTGGTGTTCGCCTTCATCGCGGCGTCGGCGTCGGTCGCGGTCTACGCCATCCACCGCTGGGCGTCGCGGGCGTTGCGGCGGGCGCCGGCCTGGGACTGCGGCTTCCCGGACCCGAGCCCGGCCACCCAGTACACCGCAGGCAGCTTCGCCCAGCCGATCCGCCGGGTGTTCGGGACGCTGGTGTTCCGCGCGCGCGAGCAGGTCGAGATGCCGCCGCCCGGCGATGCGCGGCCCGCGCACCTGACGGTGACGCTGCGCGACCTGATCTGGGACGGCGTCTACGCGCCCGCCGCAGACGCCGTCGGCTTCGCCGCCGAGCGGCTCAATCACTTCCAGTTCCTGACCATCCGCCGCTACGTCAGCCTGGTGTTCCTCGCCCTCGTCACCCTGTTGCTGGTGCTCGCGCTGTGGCGGTGATCCTCGACCTCCTCGTCCAGGGCGCGCAGATGGCACTGGTGCTGCTGCTGGCGCCGCTGCTGACCGGGCTGGTGCGCAAGGTCAAGGCGCGGCTCTTGCGTCGCCGCGGCCCGCCGCTGATCCAGCCCTATCGCGACCTGCTCAAGCTGTTGCGCAAGGAGGTGGTGCTTGCCGACAGCGCGTCGTGGCTGTTCCGCATCACGCCCTACCTGATCTTCGCCACCACCTGGGTGGCGGCGGCGCTGGTGCCGACCTTCGCCACCGGCCTGATGTTCAGCTGGACCGCCGACCTGATCGCGATCATTGCGCTGCTCGCCAGCGCGCGCTTCTTCCTGGCGCTCGCGGGCATGGACGTCGGCACCAGCTTCGGCGGCATCGGCTCCAGCCGCGAGGTCATGATCGCCTCGCTCGCGGAGCCGGCGATGCTGCTGATCGTGTTCACCCTCGCCCTGGTCGCGGGCTCGACCCAGCTGTCGACGGTGGCCGCGGTGATGGCCTCGCCCGAGGTCGGCCTGCGGGTCTCGCTCGGCCTGGCGCTGATCGCGCTGATCATGGTGGCGATCGCCGAGAACGGGCGCATCCCAGTCGACAATCCGGCGACTCATCTGGAGCTGACCATGGTCCACGAGGCGATGGTGCTCGAATATTCCGGGCGCCATCTCGCCATGATCGAGTTCGCGGCCTCGCTCAAGCTGCTGCTCTACGTGTCGCTGATTTCGTGCCTGTTCGCGCCCTGGGGGCTGGCGATCGCCGATGGCGGCACCCTCGGCTACCTCATCGGCGGGGCCGCCTACCTCGCCAAGCTCGCCGCCGGCGGCATCGTGCTCGCCCTGTTCGAGACCGCGATCGCCAAGATGCGGGTGTTCCGAGTGCCGGAGTTCCTCGGCGCCGCGCTCATGCTCGGCCTGCTCGCCACCTTGCTGCTGTTCGTATCGAGGAGCCTGTAGGTGGATCGCCTGGTCTTCGACATCGCCCATCTGCTGGCCGGCGGCCTGGTGCTGGTGAGCTTCCTGCTGCTCTATCAGGACCGTCTGTACGCGCTGCTCAACATCTACGCCCTTCATGCCCTGGTGCTGGCGATGTCGGTAGCCTGGCAGGCATTCGCCCAAAACGCGGACCACCTCTATGTCACGGCTGCGATCGCGCTCGCCTTCAAGGCGATCCTGGTGCCAGGGGCCTTGCACCGGATCATCGCCCGTCTCGGCATCCATCGCGAGATCGAGACCGTGGTCGGCATCGGCCCGACCATGCTTGCCGGCATCGGCCTGGTGGCCCTGTCGATGGTGGTCATGCTGCGGGTCACGATGGCGGCCGACCCGCTGGCGCGCGAGGACCTCGCCTTCGCGCTGTCGGTGGTGCTGCTGGGCCTCTTGATGATGGTGACCCGGCGCAACGCGGTCGGCCAGGTGGTTGGATTCATGTCGCTGGAGAACGGCCTGGTGCTGGCGGCGACCGGCGCCAAGGGCATGCCGCTGGTGGTCGAGATCAGCGTCGCGTTCTCGGTCCTGATCGCGCTGATCGTGATCGGCATCTTCCTGTTCCGCATCCGCGAACGCTTCGACACGGTCGATGTGCAGGTGATCGACCGGCACCGGGGCGAGCGGCCGTGACCGCGCTCGGCGTCGACGCGCTGACCGCGGTGCTCGTGATCCCGCTTGCGTCGGCGGCGCTGCTGGCGCTGCTGCCGGGCTATC
>DASWHU010000154.1:0-3582 GCA_036398035.1 Alphaproteobacteria bacterium
CCACCGGCATCGGCCCGTCGCTCGCCGCCGCATAGAGCCGCGCGCGCAACGGGCCCGCCGGGCCCGGCAGGGTCAGCTCCTCGACCCGGTCGACCGGCTCCGGCGGGCCGTAGAAGCGCCGCGCGCGCTCGACCGTGATCCGGCGCGCCTCCTCGACCGGCACCTTGGTCTGGTCGGGATAGCCGGCCTCGGCGATGCGCTCGAGCAGCGCGCGCAGCTGCGGGTGGACCTCGGACATGGCGCCCCGTTCTCCCCGTGGCCTGTTCGCGATTGCGAAAAGGCTATACAGTCGGGGCGATGCACGCCAGTCCCGCGCGCGAGGCGACATGATGGCCGAATTTCCGAAGCGCAGCCTCGATGACTGGACGAGGCTCGCCGCGGACGAGCTCAAGGGCGAGCCTGCGGACCGGCTCGTCTGGCACACGCCCGAAGGCATCGCGGTCAAGCCGCTCTACACCGCGGCCGACCTCGCGGCGCTGGACTACGTCGACTCGCTGCCCGGCTTCCCGCCCTATCTGCGCGGGCCGCGCGCGACCATGTACGCGGCGCGCCCGTGGACCGTGCGCCAGTATGCCGGGTTCTCGACCGCGGAAGAGTCGAACGCGTTCTTCCGCCGCAACCTCGCCGCCGGCCAGATGGGTCTGTCGGTCGCCTTCGACCTCGCCACCCATCGCGGCTACGACTCGGACCATCCGCGCGTCACCGGCGACGTCGGCAAGGCCGGGGTCGCGATCGACTCGGTCGAGGACATGAAGATCCTGTTCGACGGCATCCCGCTCGAGCGGATGAGCGTGTCGATGACCATGAACGGCGCGGTGCTGCCGGTGATGGCCGGCTACATCGTCGCCGCCGAGGAGCAGGGAGTACCGCCCGACAGGCTCAGCGGCACCATCCAGAACGACATCCTCAAGGAGTTCATGGTCCGCAACACCTACATCTACCCGCCGGCGCCGTCGATGCGCATCGTCGCCGACATCATCGCCTATGCCGCGCAGCACATGCCGCGGTTCAACTCGATCTCGATCTCGGGCTACCACATGCAGGAAGCGGGCGCGACATGCGTCCAGGAGCTCGCCTTCACCCTCGCCGACGGCATCGAGTATGTGCGCGCCGCGCTGTCGCGGGGGCTCGCGGTCGACGACTTCGCGCCCAGGCTGTCGTTCTTCTTCTGCCTGGGCATGAACTTCTTCATGGAGGTTGCCAAGCTGCGCGCGGCGCGCGTGCTGTGGGCGGAGCTGATGGCGGAGCTGTTCAAGCCCAAGGACGCGCGCTCGCTGATGCTGCGCACCCACTGCCAGACCTCTGGCGTCTCGCTCACCGCCCAGGATGCGTACAACAACGTCGTGCGCACCACCGTCGAGGCGCTCGCCGGCGTGCTCGGCGGCACCCAGTCGCTGCACACCAACGCGCTCGACGAGGCGGTGGCGCTGCCGACCGACTTCTCGGCCAGGATCGCGCGCAACACCCAGCTCATCCTGCAGGAGGAAACCGGCATCACCCGCGTCGTCGACCCGCTCGCCGGCTCCTACTACGTCGAGTCCTTGACCGCGAGCCTGGTCAGGGAGGCGCGCGCGCTGATCGACGAGGTCGAGGCGCTCGGCGGCATGACGCGCGCGGTCGCCGACGGCATGCCCAAGCTCAGCATCGAGGACTCGGCGACGCGGCGCCAGGCGCGCATCGACCGCGGCGAGGAGGTGATCGTCGGGGTCAACACGTACCTGCCCGAGCGCGATGAGCCGGTCGAGATTCTCGACATCGACAACGCCGCGGTGCGCGCGCAGCAGATCGCGCGGCTCGACCGCGTGCGCCACGAGCGCGATCAGGCGGCGTGCCAGCAGGCGCTCGACGCGCTGACCCGGGGTGCCGGGGACGAACAGGCCAACCTGCTCGCACTCACCGTCGAGGCGGTGCGCGCGCGCGCCACCGTGGGCGAGGTCTCGGACGCGCTCGAGCGGGTGTTCACCCGCCACCGTGCGACCAGCCACAGCGTCTCGGGCGTCTACGGCGCGGCCTATGCCGACGATGGCGGCCTCGAGGCGGTGCGCGCCGAGGTCGAAGCGTTCGCGCGCACGGAAGGCCGCCGGCCGCGCATGCTGGTCGCCAAGCTCGGCCAGGACGGCCACGACCGCGGCGCCAAGGTGATCGCCACCGCCTTCGCCGACCTCGGCTTCGACGTCGACGTCGGGCCGCTGTTCCAGACCCCGGAAGAAGCCGCCCGCCAGGCGGTCGAGAACGACGTCCACGTGGTCGGCGTGTCCAGCCAGGCCGCCGCCCACAAGACCCTGGTGCCGGAGATGATCGAGGCCTTGCGCGCGCACGGCGCGGGCGAGGTGATCGTGGTCTGCGGCGGCGTCATCCCGCCCCAGGACCACGCCATGCTGCGTGCCGCCGGCGTCGCCGCGATCTTCGGTCCCGGCACCAACATCCCGCGCGCCGCGAGCGAGATCGTGGGCTTGATCGAGGCGCGCCGCGAGGCGCCTCCCGCGCGCACGAAGCCGAAGCTCCGCCTCGGCGAAGGCAGGTGAGCGCGGACGATCTCCACTCCCGCGCCGAGGCGGTGCGTGCCGGCGACCGGCGGGCGCTGGCGCGCGCGATCACCCTGGTCGAATCGACCCGGCGTCAGGACCGGGACGCCGCGCTCGCGCTGCTGGACGCGCTGATGCCGGCGACCGGCGGCGCGCTCCGCCTCGGCATCTCGGGCGCGCCGGGAGTCGGCAAGTCGACCTTCATCGAGGCGCTCGGCCTGCACCTGATCGCGGACGGCCATCGCGTGGCGGTGCTCGCGGTCGACCCGTCGAGCGCGCTCGGCGGCGGCGCCATCCTCGGCGACAAGACGCGCATGGCCGACCTCGCCCGCGAGGCCCGTGCCTTCATCCGCCCGAGCCCGACCGGCGGCGGCCTCGGCGGCGTCGCGCGGCGGACGCGCGATGCGATCCTGATCTGCGAGGCCGCGGGCTTTGACGTGGTGATCGTCGAGACCGTCGGCGTCGGCCAGTCCGAGATCGCGGTGCGCGACATGGTCGACATGTTCATCCTGCTGATCGCGCCGGCCGCGGGCGACGAGCTGCAGGGCATCAAGCGCGGCATCGTCGAGATCGCGGACCTGCTGGTGGTCACCAAGGCCGACGGCGAGCTTGGCCGCGAGGCGGCGCGCACCCGCGCCGACTACCAGAGCGCGCTCCACCTGCTGCGCCCGGCGTCCGCGCACTGGACGCCCAAGGTGCTGTCATGCTCGGCGCTCGAGGACACCGGCATCGCCGAGATGTGGCAGGCCGCGTGCGCCTTCCGCCAGGCGATGGACGGCGCCGGCGAGATCGCCGCGCGCCGGCGCGCGCAGGCGCTCCACGCGATGTGGGCGGAGGTGAGGGACGGCCTTGAGGCCGAGCTCAAGGCCTCGCCCGAGGTCGCCCGCCGCCTGCCCGCGATCGAGGGCGAGGTCGCGAGCGGCACCTTGAGCCCCGCCGCCGCCGCGACCCGCCTGCTCGACGCAGTGGTCGGCGCGGCGTCAAAGTCGGATTGATCGGCGCGCGCCATGGCCGAGCGCGCGCGGGTGGTGGTGATCGGCGCCGGCATCGTCGGCTC
>DASWHU010000155.1:0-3403 GCA_036398035.1 Alphaproteobacteria bacterium
GAGCACGTGGCAGGCGTAGATCACCTCGACGCTGTCGTCGCGGATGTCGCGCAGCGCCTCGACCGGGCCGACCGTGTCGACATGCGGGAAGGCGACGATGTCGACATGGTGCCAGCCGGGGATGTGGCGTCGCCCGCAGCCTAGATGCAGGCGGCGCGGCGCCCGGGCGGGCGCGGCTCGCGCCGCGCGGCCGCGCGGGCGGGCGAGGGTGTCGACCGTCATGCCGGCTCTCGCGCCAGCGCGGCGACGTCGAAGCTCGCCGGCGGCGCGCCGGCCGCATGTCGCCGCCACATAGCGCGATACGCGCGCTCCAGATGCCGGACGAACCGTTTGGCGTCAAACAGTGGCGCGGTGAGGCGGTTGCGGTCGAGCTTCGCCGTTAGCGCCGAGACCGCGGCCGGATCGTTGGCCAAGGCGATCGCGCGCGCGCGGTACGCCGCCCGGTCGGCGCAGATCAGCTCGGGCATGCCGACCGCCGACAGATATCCGGCGGCGATGCGCGAGTGGAAATGCGGCCCGGCGACGCACAGCACCGGCAGCCCCGCCCATAACGCATCGAGCGCGGTGGTCGAGGCGTTGAAGGTGAAGGTGTCGACGAACAGGTCGGCGAGCCGGTGGCGGGCGAGGTGGTGCGCCTTGTCGGCGAGGCGGTCGGCGAACACCAGGCGCGAGGCGGCGACGCCGCGCGCCTCGGCCGCAACGCACAGCCGCGCGCGCAAAGCGCCGGCGCGGGCGGCGTTCAGCCACAGCACGCTTCCCGGCACCGCGGCCAGGATCCCCATCCAGCAGTCGAACACCGGCCGGTCGATCTTGAGCGCGTTGTTGAAGGCGCAGAACACGACCCCGTCCTCGGGCAGGCCGTGGTCGGCGCGGCGCATCGGCGCAGCCGCGATCGGCGCCCGGTCGGCGCTCGAGAAGCTGTCCGGCAGGCGCGCGATGCTCTCCATGTAACAGCCATCGTCCCCGGACGGGGTCACGAAGGGATCACCGATCACGTAATCGATATAGCGCGCGCCGAGTCCGCCGCCATGACCCAGCCAGTAGACCTGGACCGGCGCCGGGCGCAGCGCGAACACCTGCGGCCGGCCGCCGAGCATGTAGCCGCACAGGTCGACCAGGATGTCGATGCGGTCGGCGTGAATGCGCGCGGCGCCGGCCTCGGGCGTCAGGGCGGCGATGTCAACGAAGTGGTCGGCGGCGGCGCGGATGCGGTCGTAATACGGGTTCGCCGGCTGCGAGCGGTCGACGGTGGCGTAGCAGGCCACCTCGAACGCGGCGCGGTCGTGCAGCCCGTAGACCGGCACGGTGACGTGGCCGATCGGGTGGTCGCCGAAGTCGGGCGACAGATAGCCGATGCGCAGCCGCCGGTCGGGGTCCTCGCGGGGCGGGTGGCGGAAGCCCTGCGCGCGCCCGCGCAGGCTGTCCTCGACGCGCGTCGCCACCGTCTCCAGGACCCGCCGGTGGAGCGCGATGTCGGTCGAGAAATAGGGCAGGGTGAAGGCCAGCGGCAGCAGCCCGCCGCCGTGCTGCGGGCGCTGCGCGCGCACCGCCTCGAGGCGCGCCTCGAGCTCGCCGGCAAGCTCTTCCAGCCGCCGCCAGCGGCATTCCCCGGGCAGCGCCGCGACCAGCGAGAAGTAGGCGCGGTCGCAGGCGGCATCGAGGGCGAGCGCGCGCTCGAGCGCGACGATCCCGTCCTCGGGACGCTTCCTGCGCAGCAGAGCGTTGCCGAGATTGACCAGCGCCTCGACGTGATCGGGCGCGCGGGCGAGCACGCGCTCGAAACGCTCGATCGCCTCGGCGAAGCGGCCGGCGCGGAACAGCGCGACACCGAGCGCGTGCTCGATCTCGACCGTGTCGGGCGCGCGTGCGAGTGCCCGTTGGTAGCCGGCGACGGCGCCGGCGAAGTCGCCGGCGTCGGCCAGCGCCTTGCCCCGGCCGACCTCGATCTCGACCCGGCCGGGGTCGAGCGCGAGGGCGTGGTCATAGGCCTCGACTGCGGCCTTGAAGCGGCGCTGGCGGGCGAGCGCGTTGCCCAGGTTGCCATGGGCCTCGGCAAGCTCGGGCGCCTCGGCGAGCGCCGCCCGGAAGCACGTCTCCGCGCCCTCCGCGTCGCCCTGGTCGAGCAGCACCGCGCCGAGGTTGTTGTGGGCGCTGGCGAGCGCGGGATCGAGCGCGACCGCGTGCCGGAGGTAGCGCGCGGCGTCGGCGAGCCGGCCCTCGCTCTTGGCCAGCGCGCCGCGATTCGACCAGGCGTCGGCATATCCCGGGTCGCGCGCGGTCGCGGCCGCATAGGCGGCATCCGCCGCCGCCGCCTCGCCGCGCTGGCGCAGCACCTCGCCGAGCGTGTTGTGATAGAGCGCGACGGCCGCGGCCTCGGCGATCGCCCGGCGCACCAGATCGAGGGCGCCGGCGAGGTCGCCGCGGGCGAGACGGACCTGTCCCAAGAGGTGCAGGGCGTCCGCGTTGCAAGCGTCCTCGGCGAGCGCCGCGCCGTAGGCGCGCTCGGCGGCGTCGAGCCGCCCGGCGCGATGCTGCTCAAGGCCGTAGTGCAGAATCCGGGTCGCGGTCACGCGCCCAGCATTGGCCGCATCCCGGTAAAGACTATCTTAAGGTGGGTGCGCCAGCTTGCGCTCGATCGGGGTCGGTGACGGTCGAGCCCGAGACGTCAATAAGGGCCCGACGGTGACCCATCCCAGTCAACCCGGCCGCGCTTTGCCCGCGCACCGCTCCGGCGGTCCGGCCGCGGGGCGGAGCGCCGACGGGCGCGCCGCGACGATGGCGGGGGCGAGCGTCGCAACCCGGACTCGCGCCGGCGAGGCGCGCTGCCTGGTCGGCGCGGCGTTGGCGTTGCACCGGGGCGGCCAGCTCGCCGCCGCCGAGCCGCTTTACCGGCAGGCGATCGAGACCGATCCCGATGCCGCGGAGCCGCTGCATCTGCTCGGAACTCTGGCGCTGCAGACCGGCCGGCCCGGCGAAGCGGCGCGCCTGCTCGAGCGCGCGGCAGAGCTCGATCCCGACAACGCGGTGATCCGCAACCGGCTCGGCGTCGCCTGCGCCCAGGGCGGCCGGCGCGACGAGGCGCGCGCGCATTACCGGGCGGCACTGGCGCGCGCCCCGCGGCTTGCCGAGGCGCACAACAATCTCGGCGTCCTGCTCGCCGACGACGGCGCGCTGGACGAGGCGATGGCGCATTATCGGCGCGCGATCGAGGCCGACCCGGGCTCAGCCGAGGCGTGCAACAATCTCGGCGTCGCGCTCGCCCGCCTGGGCGACGGCGAGGCGGCGGAGCGTGCCTACCGTCAGGCGCTCGCCGCCAACCCGGTTTATCCGGACGCGCACAACAACCTCGGCACCTTGTGGCGCGAGCGCGGCGACGATGCCGCGGCCGCCGAGCAATTCCGCA
>DASWHU010000156.1:0-2112 GCA_036398035.1 Alphaproteobacteria bacterium
ACCGGGCCCGGAACAATGGTACGGGGTCCGGGCTTCCCGGCCGATATACCCCGAGACCCGGTCAAAATCCATTGTCCGCACCACGGTCCACCGGCATGGCCCATAAGCTCCTCGAATCCTTAACGTAAAGCGTTGAGAAGCGGAGACAACCTCGGACCTGGATGTCACCGTTCGGAGACCGCCCGGGCGGCCAGCGCCGGCTGGTGCCACCCGATTCCGGCGCCGCCGGGCACAACGGTTTCCGAATCAACGAGAATTTGCCGCGCTCGGGCGCCGGTGCGCGATCGGGCTCGCGAAATTCGCGCGCCGGTGCGTGTGCGCTTGGCCGTGGCTCTGTATCATTTATGCAACAATCCCGGCTAATCGCGCCAATTGCGACAGCAGAGCCCCGTCGGCCAGCGGCGCGAGGACGTCGAGCTCGGGGACCATCGCGATCGCGCCGGCGGCGATCGCCACGCCATAGGGCACCCCGGCGGCACGGTCGTGCAATCCGCGCACCCAGGCCGCGCGCCGCAGCCGGGCGGGCAGCGGCAGCCGGCGGAAGATCACCAGCACCAGCGACAGCAGCCCGCCGGAAATTGCGACCGCGATCAGGTACGACGCCAGGCCGTGAGCGCCGGCCCAGACCGCCCCGGCCGACAGCAGCTTGACGTCGCCGCCGCCGAACAGGCCCACGGCGTACAGCCCGATGCCCCCGACCAGGCACGCCGCGGCGATGGCGAAGGCGGTGGCGAGCTGCACCAGCGGCAGGCCGGCGGCGAGCGCCGCCGGCACGAACGCGGCCGCCACCACCAGCGAGACCGTATTGGGGATCTCGTAGCTGGCGAGGTCGCTGAGCGCGCCCCACACCATGCCGATGACCAGCACGGCCACGGCGGCGAGGACCACGGCTTCGCCAAGAATCGTCATGACCGGGCCTCGCGGCGGGTCACTCCGGCCCGCATCCGCACCCCGCCGGCCAGGCGCGGGGTCGGCTTCGCTTCGACGGCTCGATGATAGGACGGCGAGGGAGCCGGCGGGAAGCGACCGGCGTCGATCCGCACCGCCTCACATGTTGGCGAGCACGCGCAGGCGCGGCTGGTCGCGCAGCACCAATGACCGGTGCCGGCGCTCGAGCAGGCCGTCGCGGGCGAGTGCGCCGATCGCCATCGCCACGTCCTGCTTGGCGGCGCTGGCCGCGCAGGCGAGCTCGTCATGGGTCGGCACCCGGTCGATGACCCAGCTGCCGTCGCCGTTCGGGCTCGGTGCCGCCAGGCGCAGCAGCTCGGCATAGACCCGCTGGCGCGGCGACAGGTTCGCCATCGTGGCGACGCGCGCGTTCATCGCCCGCACCATCGCGGACAGCTGGTCGATCAGGCGCAGCGCGACTTCGGGAAACTCGACCAGCAGGCCGCGGAACGTTGCCGTCGGCAGGGCCGCGACCAGGCAGGTCTCGTGGCCGACGACCTCGGCCGAGTGCGCCTGGCTGTCGACCGCCGACAGCTCGCCGAAGCAGTCGCCGACGCCAAGCTCGGCCAGCAGGCATTCGCTGCCGTCGGCCAGGTGATTGAGCACCCGGACCCGGCCGGAGACGATGAAGTAGATATCGTCGGTGCGATCCTCGCCACCGAGCGCCCGCTGAGTCGGCTCCAGGGTCAGCCAACGGCATTGGGCCTCGATCGCCCGCAGTTGGTCCGCTTGCAGGCCCTCGAACAGCTTGACGCGGTCCAGGCCGCGATCGGGCGCAGCGATGTCGTCGGTCTCCATCTTCGGCGAACGTCCCGTCCTAGGGCCTCGTCACGACACGGCACCCCCGGTGCCCGCCTCGACAACATGGCGCCGCCCGGCACGCGCGGTATCCGGGTGGGGCTTCAACTCACCCGACGCCCGCGGGACACCGCCAAACTGGCGCCTCGCCAACAGAAAATAGGCCGGCCGCCGCTCCGGCCAAGCGCGCCCGGTCGCTGGCCGCGGCCTCGGTCGGGGGCCCTTATTCCACGACCGCGCGCCAGCCTGTAACGTCCCGGCCCGGGACAGGACCGCCGCACGCCGCCTGAGGGCATGGATGCCACTGCACGGCACCACCGGCCGACATCGGATCTACCTCATGCGCCACGGCGAGGTGCGGGACTT
>DASWHU010000157.1:0-4789 GCA_036398035.1 Alphaproteobacteria bacterium
CCGGGCGGGGCGGTCACTGGCGCGCGAAGAACGCCCAGATCGGGTCCTCGGCGTGGAACGAGCCGGTGCAGCCGAGGCCGAACATCCACCACCACCAGCCGGTCGTTATGCCGGGCAAGCCGTGCTGGCAGCGGTAGCGCCAATAGACCGTCTCGCTGTCGCACCCCTGATATCGGTAGCTGGTCGCATCGCGCGTCTCGCGCTGCGATACCGTCTCGCCCGCGCAGCCGTTGCGCTCCGCCTGCGCCTCGATGGCGGGCGGAACGGGTGAAAATTCCATGCCCATGAGGCCGCCGCCGAGCCACGGCACGTAGCGGTCATCGAGGCCGTGGAGATGGAGCAACGGCACCGACTCGCCGGCGCAGGTCTGGCTCAGCTCGGTACCGGCCATGACCGCGGCGGCATCGATCGCCCCGGCGCGGTGACAGAGCAGGTGATAGACGAACATCCCGCCCTTCGACATGCCGGCCGCGTAGTGCGCGCCGGGCAGATACTCGGCGTCGACCAGGTCGCTGACGGCGTCGAAGAACGCCAGGTCGTCGACGTTCAGGTACTCGTCTAAGGTGCTTGGCGCATGGCAGCGCTCCGGCGGCGCGCTGCACGCATTCCAGTCCTTGTTGAGCCCGTTGGGCGCAACCAGCAGGAAGCCTTCGGCGTCGGCCTTGTCGCGCCAGGCATCGGCATCCTCCAGGTGACAGTCGCCAAGGCCGCCGTGGAAATAGAACACCACCGGGGCGCCCTCCCGGTAGGAGTCCGGCCGGTACAGGCAGTAGCTCCGGTCGATGCCCGTCACCGTCAGCGTGCGCTCGACGTCGAGGTCCGCCGAGGCCGCCGGCGCCGCCAAGCCGGTGAACAGAAGTGCGAAGATTGCAGTCCGTAAGCGAGTCATTCCCCGGTCCTCCGGTGAGCCCAATCCGGCGACGGGCCGCCTACGAGAACGGGAGAGCGAGCCACCTGGCATGCCGAACCCCGGGCAACCCCGAGACCGGCTCGCGGCCTCCGCCACAGGGGCGCGGGAGCCCCCTCGGCGCAGGCCGGCGCGATCGTTTTCGTAGGCGGTCCACCGCCCCGGTAGCAGATAGGGCCTTGCTACCTTTTGGACACTCTGTCCCGGCATCCACACGTGATGGTGGTCACAGCCGAAACAGGTCCTGCCGGGCCGCGGGAGGTTGGGGACGGGACGGCGCGGGCGCGAGGCTCAGCGCGGCGGCGCCTGGCCTGCCCGGCCGGGGCCCGCCGCCGGTTCGGGCCGGTCGCGGCGCTGGTGGCCCTTGAGCCGCCAGACGTAGGAGATCACCTCGGCGACCGCCTTGTAGGTCTCGATCGGGATGGTGCGGTCGAGCTCGACCTGGAACAGGGCGCGGGCGAGCGGCGGGTTCTCGACGATCGGCACCTCGTGCTCCCGGGCGACCGCGCGGATGCGCTCGGCGACCAGGTCCGCGCCCTTGGCGACCAAGGTCGGCGCCTCCATCTCGACCTCGTCATATTTGAGCGCGACCGCGAGGTGGGTCGGGTTGGTGACCACCACGTCGGCCTCGGGCACCGCCGCGATCATGCGCTGGCGCGCCTTCTCCATGCGGATCGAGCGCAGCCGCGCGCGCACCATCGGGTCGCCCTCGGTCTGCCTGTGCTCGTCCCTGATGTCGCGCCGCGACATGCGCTGGCTACGGCTGAACTCGTAGCGCTGATAGAGCAGGTCGAGGCCGGCGATCACGGTCGCCGCCGCGATCACGCCGGCCAGCAGCTCGAGCGCGAGCCAGTACATGCGCTCGAGCACCACCTCCATGTCGGCGCCGACCAGCAGCGGCAGGGTGTGGAGATGGGGCCACAGCACCGCCAGCGCGACCGCGCCGACCACCACCAGCTTGACGATGCCCTTGGCGAACTCGACCAGCGACTTGACCGAGAACTGGCGGCGGAAGCCCTTGATCAGCGAGATCTTGTCGGTCTCGGGCTTGAGCGATTCCACGCTCCACACCGGGCCGTGCTGGAGCAGGCCCGCGCCGGCCGCCGCCGCCACCATGATGATCGCGGCAAGGCCGAGCGCGAGGCCCACCCGCATCAGCGTGTGGCTGAGCGCAAGGCGCAGCGATTCGAAGTCGGTCGCCATCTCGTGCGGGTGGTCGATGAAGCCGGCGAGCGCGCCGGCGACGCTGCGCGCGATCGAGGGGCCCAGCGCCAGGATCACCAGCGTCGCCGCGAGCAGGATCAGCCAGGTGTTGAACTCGCGCGACTTCGGCACCTGGCCCTTGTCGCGCGCGTCCTTGAGCTTCTTCGCTGTCGGCTCTTCGGTTTTTTCGGCTTGGTCTTCGTAGGCCATGGCTAGCCCGGCACCGTGAGCGCGAGCCAGGTGTCGTCGAAGTAGCTCGTGAACCAGGCGAGCGCCGCCGACAGCGACACCATCAGGATGGCGAAGGCGAGCACCATCTGCACCGGCAGGACGACGAAGAACACCATCATCTGCGGCATCAGCCGGTTGAGCAGGCCGGCGCCGAGATAGAGCAGGAAGCCCGCGACCAGCACCGGCGCCGCGATCTGGAGGCCGACCCGGAAGGTGTCGCCGACCAGGTGCGCGAGCGCTTCCGCGCCGTCCGCCGCCGGCCACGGGCTGCCGGCGGGAAAGGCGGCGTAGGAGTCGACCAGTCCGGCGAGCAAGAGATGGTGCAGGTCGGTGACGAAGATCACCATCAGCGCCAGCAGGTTGAGGAAGTTGCCGCTGATCGAGGTCTGGACCGACTGGTTGGGGTCGAACATCTGGGCGGCGGCGAGGCCCGAGTGGAACGAGAACACCATGCCCGCGACGTGCAGCGCCGACATCACGATGCGCGCGCCGGCGCCGATGAACAGCCCGATCACCACCTCGCCGACCACCACCATGGCGAGCTCCAGCGCGCCGTCGGGCGGCGCCGGCAGGCGGCCGGCGAGAAGCGGCGTCAGCACCAAGGTGAAAGACAGCGCGAACAACAGGCGAATGCGCGCCGGCACCGCCGACTCGCCCACCGTCGGCAGCAGCATCAGCGCCGCGCCGAGCCGCACGAACACCAGCGCGAAGGCGAAGACCTGGTCGGTGAGGAGAGTGGCGAGCACCGCTGTCCGCCCCGCCCGCGCCGCGCGCCCGCTACAGGCCGACGATGCGCTCGATCTGCCGGTTGGAGAAGTCGAGCAGGACCTCGAGCATGTATGGCAGCAACAGCGTCAACGACACGAACACGGCGATGATCTTGGGCACGAAGGAGAGCGTCACCTCCTGCATCTGGGTGAGCGCCTGGAACAGCGAGATCAAGACGCCCACCGACAGCGCCACCAGCATGATCGGCAGGATCACCTTGATCAGGGTGAAGATCGCGTCCTGGCCGATGTCGAGGACTTCGAGCGCGGTCACCGCCGGCCCCCGTTCGCTCAGATCGGCATGCGCAGGATGTCGTTGTAGGCGTTGATCACCCGGTCGCGCAGCGCGACCACGGTCTGCAAGGTGATCTCGGCGTTGGTCACCGAGGTCACCACCTCGCCCAGGCCGATCTCGCCGGCGAGCGCGCGCCCGGCATCCTGCTCGGCCGCCTGCCCGCTCGCGCGCGCCACCTCGAGCGCGTCCGCGACCATGTCGGCGAAGCCGGCGGCGCGCGCTTCGGTCGCGGCGGCGGGCCCGTCCGGGCGCGCCCGCGCGGCCTCGGCAAGCCCGCTGGCATAGGCGGCGGCGGCGGAAGCGAAGCTGATCTCGGCCATGTCGAACCCTCCTGTCGGTCGCGTGCTCGCCGGCCAGTCTCAGCGCGGCCGGTAAACAAACCCTTAGGCCGGCGCGCCGCTCAGCCGCGCAGCAGGTCGAGGGTGCGCGAGGCGAGCGCGCGCGTGGTCTCGAGCACGCGCAGGTTCGCCTGGTAGCTGCGTTGCGCCTCGCGCAGGTCCATCATCTCGACCAGCGCGTTGACGTTCGGATAGGCGACGTAGCCCGCGGCATTCGCCGCCGGGTGGCCGGGCTCGTATTTGAGCGTGAACGGGCTCGAATCGCGCCCGATCCGCGCCACCTTGACCAGCTCGACGCCGAGCGTGCGGTCGAGCTCGTTGGCGAAGGTCACGGTCTTGCGCCGGTACGGCGTGCCGTCGGGGCCGAGCGCGACCGAGCTGGCGTTGGCCAGGTTCTCGGCGACCACGCGCATGCGCTCGCCCTGGCTCTGCATGCCCGAGGCGGCGATGAACAGCGACTTGAGCAGGTCCATGGTCGGGACTCCTTTCAGGTGCACGCTAGCGGCGGTTGCCGGTGACCACGCGCAGCATGTCGACCGCCTTGCCGTAAAGGGTGGTGGCGAGCTGGTAGTCCATGGCGTTGCGCGCGATCTTGACCGCCTGCTCCTCGATCGACACCGAGTTGCCGGTGAGCGTCACCTCGTAGGGATCGCGCTGGGGACGCGTGCCCTCGGGCGTGCGCAGTCCGAGGCCGGCCATGTGGCCGGGCGCGGTGACCGCCAGCCCGACCGGGCCGGCCGCCGCGGCGAGCGTCTGCCCGAACGCCTGCGGCTTCAGCTCGCGCGCCTGGTAGCCCGGCGTGTCGGCGTTGGCGATGTTCTGGGCGAGCACGTCGTGATTGCGCCCGAGCCAGGTCATGCGCCGGGCGATGAGCCCGATCACGGCGATGTCGTCGAGGTTCATGGTCCGCCCTCCTGCGCCGCGGCGAAGGCCAAGGCTCGCGCGGCGCGCTTAACTTTCGGTAAAGCGCACATGCAACCCGCTTGCCAACCGCGCGCCGGCTCGCGTCCCGCCGCCCTCGGCCGCGGCGGCCGCGGGCTTCGAAGGT
>DASWHU010000158.1:0-7099 GCA_036398035.1 Alphaproteobacteria bacterium
CCGGCGCGCGCGCTCGCGCTGGTCGCGATTTCACCGATCGAGGATTCCGACCTCGGCCCGGCGCTGCGCGACGCCCTGGCCGAGAACCTGGCGCCGCGAGGGTCCAACGTCCGGCCGCGCTATCAGTTAGCGATACAATTAATTACCTCGCGCGCCCCGCAGATAACCGAGAAGGATTCGTTGATTCGCCGCTACGACCTGATCGTCTCGGCAGACTACGCGCTGACCGACCCGGTCACCGGCGCCGCGCTCGATGCCGGCACGGTGAAGTCGGTGACCAGCTACAACATCATCGAGGCCGAGCCGTTCGCGAGCCTCGCCGCCGAGAAGAGCGCGGGCGAGAAGGCGGCGCGCGAGATCGGCCGCGAGATCGTCAATCGCCTGGCGCTCTACTTCCGCCGCCAGGCGCCGTCATGAGCGGGCCGCGATGAAGGTCGGGGCGCGCGACGGCGACCGCTTCGCGGGCAAGCCGCCCGCGGGCATCGTCGCGGTGCTCGTCTACGGCCCCGACCGCGGCCTGGTGCGCGAGCGCGCCGAGCGGCTCGCGCGCACGGTGGTCGGCGACCTCGCCGATCCGTTCCGCGTCGGCGAGCTGCAGGCCGCTGCGCTCGCCGGCGATCCCGCGGCGCTCGCCGACGAGGCGCGCGCGATCTCGCTGGTCGGCGGGCGGAGACTGGTGCGCGTGCGCGCCGCCGGCGAGGAGGTCGCGCCCGCGTGCCGGAACCTGCTCGCCGATCCGGCCGGCGATTCGCTGGTGATCGTCGAGGCGGGCGAGCTGGGTAGGTCCTCGGTGCTGCGCAAGCTGTTCGAATCGCACGCCCGCGCCGCCGCGCTCGCGTGCTATCTCGACGACGGGGCCACCCTCGATGCGGTGATCCGCGACGCGCTCGCGGCCCATTCGCTCACCGCCGCCCCGGGCGCGCGCGCCTATCTCGCCCAGCATCTCGGCGGCGACCGCGGGCTGACCCGGGCCGAGATCGACAAGCTCGCGCTCTATGTCGGCGAGGGTGGCAAGGTGAGCGAGGACGACGCGCGCGCCTGCGTCGGCGACAGCGCCGAGATCACCCTCGACCACTTGGCCGACGCGGTCGCCGCGGGCGACGCCGCCGGCTGCCACCGGGCGCTCGAGCGCGCGGCCCACGAAGGCACCACGCCGGTTTCCGTGCTGCGCGCCCTCGAGCGCCACTTCCAGCGCCTGCAGCAGGCGAAGGCGATGGTCGCGGCAGGCGCGCGCGCCGACGAGGCGGTGAAGGCGCTCAAGCCGCCGGTGTTCTTCAAGCGCGAGCGCGCGGTCGCCGGCCAGGTCGCGCGCTGGCCGGCGGATGCGCTCGCCGGCGCGCTCGACGTCCTGCTCCAGGCCGAGATCGACTGCAAGACCACGGGGCTGCCCGACCGGGCGGTGTGCGGCCAGGCCGCGCTCCGCCTGACCGTCGCGGCGCAGCGCCAGGCCGGGCGCGGCTAGAGCGTGATGATTTGAAACCTGGCCATCCTTGACCCGTCACCCAGGCCAAGGCGCGAAGCGCCGTGAGCCGGGGTCCATCTCGCCGCTTGCGCGAGCTGCCGGTTGGTTGCAAAGGCGTATGGAACCCGGATAACGGCTTCGCCGCTTCCGGGGTGACGACCAAGAAAATCCCGGCGATTCGACGAAATATCATCCCGCTCTAGCGGATGTCGAGCGGGCCTTTGAGCAGGGCGATCAGCGCATCGAGCTGCTCGAGCGAGCGATAGGCGATGCGCAGCTCGCCGGCCTCGCCGCGGTCGGCGATGGTCACGTGCAGGCCCAGCGCCTCGCTCAGGTCGTGCTCGAGCTTGGCGACGTCGGCGCTCTTGCCGCGAACGGCGGCCCGCTTGGGCGCGCGCTGCTCCTGCTGCACCAGGCGCTCGGTCTGGCGCACGTTGAGCCCGCGCGCGATCACCTTGCTTGCCAGCGCCACCGGATCGGCGGCGCCGAGCAGCGCCCGGGCGTGGCCGGCGCTGAGCCGGCGGTCGTCGAGCTGGGCGCGCACGGCCGCCGGCAAGGCGAGCAGGCGCAGCATGTTGGCGACGTGGCTGCGGCTCTTGCCGACCTCGCGCGCGATGTCGTCCTGGGTGGCGCGGAACTCCTCGATCAGGCGCCGGTAGCCTTCGGCCTCCTCGAGCGGGCCCAGGTCCTCGCGCTGCACGTTCTCGATGATCGCGATCTCGAGCGCGTCGCGGTCGTGGAGGGCGCGCACGATCACCGGCACCTCGTGCAGCTTGGCGAGCTGCGCCGCCCGCCAGCGCCGCTCGCCGGCGACGATCTGGTAGTGGCCGGCGCGGCCGTGGTCGCTGCGCACCAGGATCGGCTGCATGATACCGCGCTCGCGGATCGACGCCGCCAGCGCCTCGAGCTGCTCGGCATCGAACCGGCGCCGCGGCTGGAACGGCCCGCGGCTGAGCGCGCCGATCGGCACCATCAGCTGGCCGCCGTCACCCCCGGCACCTGTCTGGCCCGCGCTCTCGCCGAGCAGCGCGCCGAGCCCCCGGCCGAGGCCGCGCTCGCGCGCGCTCATGGCGCCGCCTGGCCGATCGCCATCGCGCCCGCGCGCATCTTGTTGTGCTCGCGGCGCAGCAGCTCGCTGACCAGGTACATGTAGGCGCGCGCGCCCGCCGAGCGGAAGTCGTAGAGCAGCACCGGCTTGCCGTGGGATGGCGCCTCTGACACGCGCACGTTGCGGGGGATCACTGTCTCGAACACCTTTTCGCCAAGAAACTGGCGGACATCTGCGGCCACTTGCTCGGATAAGTTGTTGCGGCGATCGAACATCGTCAGCACCACGCCCTCGATCGCGAGCCCCGGGTTGTACAGCGCCCGCACCCGCTCGATGGTGTGCAGGATCTGGCTCAGGCCCTCGAGGGCGAAGAACTCGCATTGCAGCGGCACCAGCACGGTCTTGGCCGCGACCAGGGCGTTGATGGTCAGCAGCGTTACCCCCGGCGGGCAGTCGATTAGGATGTAGTCGTAGCGGCGCAGCTCGGACGACAGCGCCTGGCGCAGGCGCAGCACCCGGTCGGCCTCGGCGACCAGCTCGAACTCGACCCCGGTCAGGTCGACCTCGGACGGCACCAGCCACAGTCCGGGCACCGCGGTGGCCATGGCCGCGTCCTCGATCGAGGCCTCGCCCATCATCACGTCGTAGGTGGTGCGGACGCGCGCGGCGACGCCGATGCCGAAGCCGGTGCTGGCGTTGCCCTGGGGATCGAGGTCGACCACCAGCGCCCGCTTGTTGATCGCCGCCAGCGCGGTGGCCAGGTTGATCGCCGTGGTCGTCTTGCCGACGCCCCCCTTCTGGTTGGCGACCGCAATGACGCGCGCGCCCGCCCCCGGCCCGATTGCGGGCTCAGCGGCGATCGACACGAGCGAGAGTCCTCACTTCGAGTATGGTTCCCCCGGGGTGCGTCCGGCTGGGATGCCGCACCACGGTCATTGTCCAGTGATTCCTCGCCTCGGTCAATTCCCGATCGACCTCGCGCCCTTTCAGCAACAAGGCGATGCCGCCCGGCAACAGCAGCGGCGCGGCATAGCCGAGCAACCGGTCGAGCGGCGCGCAGGCGCGCGCCACCACCACCTCGACCGGCGCAATCGGGCACTGCTCGGCGCGCGCGGTGACCACCCGCGCCGGCGCACCCGTAGCGCGAATCACTTCGCCGAGGAAAGCGCCCTTGCGCGCGTCGGCCTCGATCAGCGAAACCTCGGCCAGCCGCTCGGCGAGCACGATCGCCAGCACCAGGCCCGGGAAGCCGGCGCCGGCGCCGATATCGCACATGGTGCGCGCCTGCGCGGGGACCAGCGGCGCAAGCTGGGCGCTGTCGAGCATGTGCCGGCGCCACAGGTCGGCGAGGGTGCTGCGGCCGACCAGGTTGATCCGCCGCTGCCAGCGCGCGAGCAATCCGGCATAGGTCTCGAGATTGGCCAATGTTTCACGTGAAACACCGGTGAGCCGTGCGAACCCCTCGGCGTCGAGCGGCGCCGCGACGCTCACGCCTGGGCGCCGAGCGCGCGGCCGCGGATGTGCACGAGCAGCGCGGTCAGCGCCGCCGGGGTCACGCCGGGCAGGCGCGCGGCGGCGGCGAGCGAGCGCGGGCGCGCCTCCTCGAGCTTGGCGGTGACCTCGGCCGACAGGCCGCCGACGGCGCGGAAATCGAGGTCGTCGGGCACCGCCAGCGCCGAGTCCTTGCGGAATGCCGCGATCTCGGCCGCCTGGCGGGCGAGATAGGGCGCATAGCGGGCCTCCACCTCGACCTGCTCGGCGACCTCGGCCGGCAGACCGGCGAGCTCGGGCCACACCGCCGCCAGCCGGGCGAGGCCGATGCCGGCATGGGCGAGCAGGTCGAGGCCCGAGCGCACCACGCCGTCGAAGCGGAGCGAAAGCCCATGCCGCGCCGCCTGGTCCGGGGTGAGCGTCAGCGCCGCAAGCCGCGCGCGGGCGGCGGCGACGGCGCGCCGCTTGGCCTCGAACCGCCGGGCGCGCGCGCCGCCGACGCAGCCGCGCGCAATCCCGCGCGGCGTCAGCCGCAGGTCGGCGTTGTCGGGCCTGAGCGACAGCCGGTACTCGGCGCGCGAGGTGAACATGCGGTAGGGCTCGCGCGTGCCCAAGGTGACCAGATCGTCGATCAGCACCCCGATCAGGGCGTCGGCGCGATCGAGCACGAAAGCGGGCGATCCGGCCGCGGCGAGGCCGGCATTGAGGCCGGCGATGAGGCCCTGGGCGGCGGCCTCCTCGTAGCCGGTGGTGCCGTTGATCTGGCCGGCGAAATAGAGGCCCGGCACCTTGCGCGTCTCCAAGGTCGGGCGCAGCTCGCGCGGATCGACGAAGTCGTACTCGTTGGCGTATCCCGGGCGCAGGATGCGCGCGCGGCCGAGGCCCGGGATGGTCGCGACCAGCGCCGCCTGGACCGCGCGCGGCAGCGAGGTCGAGATGCCGTTGGGATAGACGGTGTCGTCGTCGAGCCCCTCGGGCTCGAGGAACACCTGGTGGCGGGCGCGCTCGGCGAAGCGGACCACCTTGTCCTCGATCGACGGGCAATAGCGCGGGCCGATTCCCGCGATCGCCCCCGAAAAGACCGGCGAGCGGTCGAGATTGGCGCGGATGATGGCGTGGGTCGCTGGCGTGGTCGCGGTCAGATGGCACGGCACCTGCGGCGTGGCGATCGAATCGGTCAGGAACGAGAACGGCTTCGGCGGCACGTCGCCGGCCTGGACCTCGAGCCCCGACCAGTCGATCGTGCGGCCGTCGAGGCGGGGCGGCGTGCCGGTCTTGAGGCGGGCGAGCCGGAAGCCGAGGCGGGCGAGCGTTCGGGCGAGGCCTACCGCTGGTGCCTCGCCGACCCGCCCGGCCGCGACCCGCTCGTCGCCGATATGGATCACGCCGCAGAGGAAGGTGCCGGTGGTCAGCACCACGCGCGCGGCGCGGAGCGCCTCGCCCGCCGCGGTGACCACGCCGGCGACCGCGCCGTCGGCACCGAGCACCAGGTCCTCGACCGCCGCGGCGCCCAAGCAGAGGCCGTCCTGCCCGGCAAGCAGCGCCTGGACGGCGCCGGCATAGAGCTTGCGGTCGGCCTGCGCGCGCGGGCCGCGCACCGCCGGGCCCTTGCTGGCGTTGAGCACCCGGAACTGGATTCCGGCGCGGTCGGCGGCGAGCCCCATCAGCCCGCCAAGCGCATCGACCTCGCGCACCAGGGTGCCCTTGGCGATGCCGCCGATGGCCGGGTTGCACGACATCGCACCGATGGTGTCGAGGCGGTGGGTGAGGAGCGCGGTGCGCGCGCCCACGCGCGCCGCCGCGGCCGCCGCCTCGCAGCCGGCGTGGCCGCCGCCGACCACGATCACGTCATAGCTGTCGCCGCTGCGCATGGCGCGAAATCTAGGGCCGGGCCGGGCGCGAGTCAAAGCCGCGCGGGCCGGGATGTTTCACGTGAAACATCGCCCCCGACTGTCTACTTTCCGAGACAGAACTCGGCGAAGATCACGTCGAGGATGTCCTCGACGTCGACCCGGCCGGTGATCCGGCCGAGCGCGGTGACCGCGTGGCGCAGGTCCTCGGCGGCGAGCTCGGCCGCGTCCGCTCCTTGCGCGCGGGCCAGCGCCTCGGCACACGCCTGCAACGCCGCGCGATGGCGGGCGCGGGTGATCGGCGGGCCGTCGCCGCTGCCCGCCTCGCAGCGTCCGGCGATCGCCGCCACCAGGCCGGCGATGCCGGCGCCGGTCTTGCACGAGGTGGCGAGCGCCGGCCGGCCGCAGACCGAGCCCGGTAGCGCTCCCGCAACCAGGTCGGTCTTGTTGAGCACCACCAGGGAGTTGCGGGCGAGCAGAGCGCGCGCCTGCGCGTCCGGATCGATCGGTCCGCTCGCGTCGAGCACCAGCACCACCAGGTCGGCGGTCTCGGCGCGGGCGCGGGCACGCCGCACCCCCTCGCGCTCGACCTCGCCGCCGGCCTCGCGCAGGCCGGCGGTGTCGGCCACCGTCACCGGCACCCCGGCGAGGTCGAGATGAACCTCGATGACGTCGCGCGTGGTACCCGCGCGGGCCGAGACGATGGCCACGTCGCGCTGTGCTAACTGGTTGAGAATACTTGATTTTCCGGCGTTCGGCGGGCCCACGATGGCAACCTCCGCGCCGTCGCGCAGGCGCTCGCCGCGGCGGCCGTCGTCGAGATGGCCGGCGATCTCCGCCGCCACCGCCTGCGCCTCGGCCAGCGCCGCCGCCGCCAGGCCCCCGGGCAGCGGCTCGTCGGCGAAGTCGAGCCCGGCCTCGAGGTGGGCGAGGGTGCGCACCAGGCGCTCGCGCCAGCCGTCATAGAGCCGCCCCAGAGCGCCGTCGAGCTGGCGCAAAGCCTGGCGGCGCTGGCCCTCGGTCTCGGCGGCGACCAGGTCGGCGAGGCCCTCGGCCGCGGTCAGGTCGAGCTTGCCGTTGACGAACGCGCGCCGGCTGAACTCCCCGGCCTCGGCCGGGCGCAGGCCGGGGAGCGCGGCCAGCGCCTCGAGCACGCCGGCGACCACCGCCCGGCCGCCGTGAAGGTGCAACTCGGCCACGTCCTCGCCGGTGAAGCTCGCCGGGCCCGGGAACCACAGCACCAGCGCG
>DASWHU010000159.1:0-7839 GCA_036398035.1 Alphaproteobacteria bacterium
TGGCACCGCTTCTACTCCCACCAGCCGGATCTGAATTTCGACAATCCGCGCGTGCTGGAAGAGGTGACGAAGGTCATGCATTTCTGGCTGGAGACGGGCGTGGACGGCTTGCGCCTCGATGCAGTGCCCTACCTCGTCGAGCGCGAAGGCACCAACAACGAGAACTTGCCCGAGAGCCACGCGATCGTGAAGCGCATCCGGGCCGAGCTCGATGCCCGCTATCCCGACCGCATGCTGCTGGCCGAGGCCAACCAGTGGCCGGAGGACACCCAGGAGTATTTCGGCACCGGCGACGAATGCCACATGGCGTTCCACTTCCCGCTGATGCCGCGCATGTACATGGCGATCGCCCAGGAAGACCGCCATCCGATCACCGACATCATGCGCCAGACGCCCGAGATACCGGACCTGTGCCAATGGGCGGTCTTCCTGCGCAATCACGACGAGCTGACGCTCGAGATGGTGACCGACGAGGAGCGCGACTATCTGTGGCGCACCTACGCCAGCGACCCGCGGGCACGGCTCAATCTCGGCATCCGCCGCCGGCTGGCGCCGCTGATGGACAACGACCGGCCCAAGATCGAGCTGATGAACGGCCTCCTGTTCTCGATGCCCGGCACGCCGATCATCTATTACGGCGACGAGATCGGCATGGGCGACAACGTCTTTCTCGGCGACCGCGACGGCGTGCGCACGCCGATGCAATGGTCGCCGGACCGCAACGCCGGATTCTCGCGCGCCGACCCCGCCAGGCTCTATCTGCCGCCGATCATGGACCCGATCTACGGCTACGAGGCGGTCAACGTCGAGGCCCAGGAGAACGATCGCTCGTCGCTGCTCAACTGGATGCGCCGGATCATCGCCGTCCGCCAGGGCCATCGCGCCTTCGGCCGCGGCCGGCTGCGCTTCCTCTATCCGGGCAACCGCAAGATCCTCGCTTACTTGCGCCAGCACGAGGGCGAGACCGTCCTGTGCGTTGCCAACCTTTCGCGCGCCGCGCAGCCGGTCGAGCTCGACCTGTCGGAGTTTCGCGGCCGGGTGCCGGTCGAGCTCGGCGGGCGCACCGCCTTCCCGCCGATCGGCGAGCTTCCCTACCTGCTCACCCTCGGCGGCTACGGCTTCTATTGGTTCGAGCTGACCGAGCAGGCGGCGCAGCCGACCTGGCACGAGGAGACGCCGCAGCCGCTGCCCGAGTTCGTCACCCTGGTCGCGCGCGACGGCTGGCGGAGCCTGGTCGAAGGCCGCGAGGCGCGCGCGCTCGAGACCGAGGTGCTGCCGCGCTACCTGGTCAACCAGCGCTGGTTCGCGGGCAAGGCAAGCGACATCGAGCACTGCCGGCTGGTCGAGCTCGCCACCTTGGCCGACGGCGGCGACGGCTATCTGCTGGCGGTGGCCGAGGCCACCGTGGCGGGCGAGGCGCTCAGCCACTTCCTGCCGCTGGCAACGACCTGGGCCGAGGGCGCGACCGCCTGGAACTCGCCGCTGCTGCCGTTCTGCCTGGCCAAGATCAGGCGCGGCGCCAAGGTCGGCGCGGTCTACGACGTGGTCGCCGACGACGGCTTCGCCCGCGCGCTGATCGCCGCGCTAGCAGACGGGGCGGTAATCGCCGGCCCGTCGGCAACGATACGGTTCACGCCGGGCGCGCGCTTCGCGAGCTTGCGCGTCGGTCCCGAGACCGAGATCGCGCGCATCGCCAAGGAGCAGACCAACTCGTCGCTGCGCATCGGCGACCAGGCGATCCTCAAGATCTATCGGCGCCTGCAGGCGGGCACCCAGCCCGAGATCGAGATGGGCCGGTACCTTACCGACTTGGTCGCCTTCGACCGCTGCGCGCCGCTGCTCGGCTGCGTCGAGTCGGTGCCCGAAGGCGGCGGCGCAGCGACGGCGTTGGCGGTCGTTCACGGCTACGTCGCCAACCAGGGCGACGGCTGGACCTACACGGTCGAGTACCTCGAGCGCTGGCTCGAGGAGGCGCTGCAGTTGCGCGAGGCGGAGACCACGGACGGGCTCGCCGAGCGGCACGCGGGCTACCTCCACGTGGTGCGGACGTTGGCGCGGCGCACGGGCGAGATGCATGTCGCGCTGGCCGGCGCGCGCGCGCCCAAGGCGTTCGCCGCCGCGCCGGTCGGCGCCGCCGATCTCCGCCGTTGGCGCGCCGGCACGATGCGCCAGGCGCGCACCGCGTTCGCCGCGCTGCGGCGCGCGCTCAAGCGTCTCGACGACGACGCCCGGGCGCTGGCGGCGCGCGTGCTGGCTGAGCGCGAAGCGTGCCTCGAGCGCATCCGCGACCTCACCGAGGGGCCGATCAAGGCGGTGCGCTGCCGGGTCCACGGCGACTATCACCTCGGCCAGGTGGTGCTCGTTCACGAGGACTTCTACGTTCTCGACTTCGAGGGCGAGCCGGCGCGCCCGTTCGCCGAGCGCCGGCAGAAGACCTCGCCGCTGAAGGACGTGGCCGGCATGTTGCGCTCGTTCGACTATGCCGCGCGCACCAGCGCCCGCGCGGTGGTGCCGCCCGCGCCGGAAGCGGCGGTGCGCGCGCGCGCGCTGGTCGCGGCGTGGTGCGAGCTGGCGCAATCGAGCTTCCTCGACGCCTACCGGCAGGCGGTCGCCGGCTCCGGCGCGATTCCCGTGAACGGCCGCCAAGCCAAACGCCTGCTCGACCTGTTCATGCTCGAGAAGGCGCTCTACGAGGTCGCCTACGAGGCCGCCAACCGCCCGGACTGGCTGTCGGTCCCGCTGTCCGGGCTGCACCGAATGCTCGGCGGCGACGATGGCTGAGGCGCGCAAGTCCGCGCCAGGGCGGCAGCCGCCGGGCGCGCGCTCGCTCGCGTCCCTGCACGCGCCGCTCGCCGCCGCGATCGCCGCGCTCGTCCACGGCGACCACGGCGACCCGTTCGCGCTGCTCGGCGCGCACGCGCACGACGGCGGGGCTGTGGTGCGTGCGTTCCTGCCCGAGGCCGCCGAGGCCTGGGTCGTCGACCGGCGGACCGGACAGCAGCTTGCCGCCATGACCCGGCTGCACGACGCCGGATTCTACGCCGCGCTGGTGGCGGGGCGACGCACCGTCGATTACCGGCTGCGCATGCGCGTCGGCGATGAGGTGAGCGAGGTCGAGGACGCCTATCGCTTCCCCATGGTGCTGGGCGAGCTCGACCTGCACCTGATCGGCGAAGGGCGCCACCTCGAGCTCTATCGCCGGCTCGGCGCCCACCCGATGGCGATCGGGGGCGTCGCCGGGGTGGCGTTCGCGGTGTGGGCGCCGAACGCGCGGCGGGTCAGCGTGGTCGGCGAGTTCAACTTCTGGGACGGCCGCCGCCACCCGATGCGCAACCGCATCGAGGGCGGCGTGTGGGAGCTGTTCGTGCCCGGGGTGCGCAAGGGCGCGCGCTACAAATACGAGATCAAGGCGGCGGACGGGGCGCTGATGCCGCTCAAGGCCGACCCGGTCGGGTTCCATACCGAGCGGCGCCCGGCGACCGCGTCGATCGTGCACGGCCTCCCCGACCACGCCTGGGGCGACGGCGAGTGGTTGCGCGGTCGCGCGGCGCGCGCGCGCCGCGATGCGCCGGTGTCGATCTACGAATGCCATCTCGGATCGTGGATGCGGGTGCCCGAGGAGGGCAACCGGTGGCTGAGCTATGGCGAGCTCGCCGAGCGGCTGATCCCCTATGTCAAGGAGCTCGGCTTTACCCATCTCGAGCTGTTGCCGGTGTCCGAGCACCCGTTCGACGGCTCGTGGGGATACCAGCCCGCGGGCCTGTACGCGCCGACCAGCCGGTTCGGGGCGCCCGAGGACTTCGCCGCCTTGGTCGATGCCTGCCATCGCGCCGGGCTCGGCGTCATCCTCGACTGGGTGCCGGGGCATTTCCCGACCGACCCGCACGGCCTCGGCGCGTTCGACGGCAGCCATCTGTACGAGCACGCCGACCCGCGCCAGGGCTTCCAGCTCGACTGGAACACCCTGCTGTACAATTACGGCCGCCGCGAGGTGGCCAATTATCTGCTGGCCAATGGCCTGTTCTGGACCGACATCTACCATTGCGACGGCTTGCGCGTCGACGCCGTGGCCTCGATGCTCTATCTCGACTACAGCCGGCGGCCTGGGGAGTGGGTGCCCAACATCCACGGCGGGCGCGAGAACCTGGAGGCGATCGAGTTCGTCAAGCAGACCAACGCCGCGATCGCCGCGCGCGCGCCGGGCGTGGTCACGGTGGCCGAGGAGTCGACCGCCTGGCCAGGCGTCACGCACGCGCAAGACTCCGGCGGCCTCGGCTTCTCCTACAAGTGGAACATGGGCTGGATGCACGACACGCTGTCCTACGTCGCGCGCGATCCGGCCTACCGCAAGTATCACCATCACGACCTCACCTTCGGCCTGCTCTACGCCTTCAGCGAGGACTTCGTGCTGCCGCTCAGCCACGACGAGGTGGTCCACGGCAAGGGCTCGCTGCTCGGGCGGATGCCCGGCGACCGCTGGCAGAAGTTCGCCAACCTGCGCGCCTATCTCGGCTTCATGTTCGCCCATCCGGGCAAGAAGCTGTTGTTCATGGGCGGCGAGTTCGGCCAGGAGCGCGAGTGGGACCACGATTCGAGCCTCGACTGGCACCTGCTCGACGACCCGCTGCACAAGGGCGTCCAAAGGCTGGTCCGCGACCTCAATCATGCCTACCGGTCGCTGCCCGCGCTGCACCAGCTGGACGGCGACTCGGCGGGGTTCGAGTGGCTGGTCGGCGACGACGCCGACAACAGCGTGCTCGCGTTCCTGCGCCGCGGGCGGGAGGCCACGGCGCCGGTGCTGGCCGCGTGCAACTTCACCCCGGTGCCACGTTTCGGATATCGGATCGGCGTGCCGGCGGCCGGGGTCTGGACCGAGGTCGTCAACACCGACGCCGAGGCCTATGGCGGTGGCAACCTCGGCAATCTCGGCGCCGCCGCCACCGAAGCCGTGCCGGCGCACGGCCGCGCCCAGTCGGTGTCGCTGACCTTGCCGCCGCTCGCCGCGCTGATCCTGGTCCAGCGGCCCGGGTGATCCTGCCGCCATGGCCACCCATCCCGCCCCGCGGCCCGGGCACCCCCACCCCCTCGGCGCGACCTGGGATGGGCACGGGGTCAACTTCGCCCTGTTCTCGGCCCATGCCGAGACGGTCGAGCTGTGCCTGTTCGACCCGGCCGGGCGGCGCGAGATAGAGCGCTGGACTCTGCCCGAATGCAGCGGCCAGGTCTGGCACGGTTATCTGCCCGACGCCCGCCCCGGCCAGCTTTACGGCTACCGGGTGCACGGCCCCTACGACCCCGAGCGCGGCCATCGCTTCAACCCCAACAAGCTCTTGATCGACCCGTATGCCAAGGCGCTCGACGGCACTCTCCGCTGGACCGACGCCCATTTCGGCTATCGCGCCGGCAGCCCGCGCGCCGACCTGTCCTTCGACCGCCGCGACAACGCCCGCGGCGTGCCCAAGTCGCGGGTGGTGGAGACCGCGTTCACCTGGGGCCGGGAGCGCGCGCCGGGCACCGCGCTTGCCGACACGATCGTCTACGAGCTGCATGTGCGCGGCCAGACCATGCTGCATCCGTCGCTGCCGAAGCCGCTTCACGGCACCTGCGCCGGGCTGACCACGCCCGAGGTGGTCCGCCACCTTTGCGACCTCGGCGTGACCGCTGTCGAGCTGATGCCGGTCGCCGCGATCATCGACGAGCGCCGGCTGGTCGAACAGGGCCTGCGCAACTATTGGGGCTACAACAGCATCGCCTTCTTCGCCCCCGACCCGCGCTATCTCGCCACCGGCCGGGTCGAGGAGTTCAAGACCATGGTCAAGGTGCTGCACGACGCCGGCATCGAGGTGCTGCTCGACGTGGTCTACAACCACACCGGGGAGGGCAACGAGCTGGGACCGACGCTGTGCTTTCGCGGCATCGACAACGCGAGCTACTACCGGCTCGCGCCCGGCGCGCCGCGCGGCTATGTCGACGACACCGGCTGCGGCAACACGCTCAACCTCGAGCATCCGCGGGTCCTCCAGCTGGTGCTCGATTCGCTGCGCTACTGGGTCACCGACATGCATGTCGACGGCTTCCGCTTCGACCTCGCCGCCGCGCTCGGGCGGCGCCAGGGCGCGTTCGATGCGCACGCCGCGTTCTTCGCCGCCGTCGGCCAGGACCCGGTGCTGGCCCGTGCCAAGCTGATCGCCGAGCCGTGGGACCTGGGCGAGGACGGCTATCAGCTCGGCAACTTCCCGCCGCCGTGGTCGGAGTGGAACGACCGCTACCGCGACGGCGTGCGCCGGTTCTGGCGCGGCGATGAGGACGTGCTGCCCGAGCTCGGGCGCCGGCTCATGGGCTCGGCCGAGCTGTTCGAGCGTCACGGCCGCCGGCCCACAACCTCACTCAACTTCATCACCGCCCACGACGGCATGACCTTGCACGACCTGGTGTCGTATGCGCAGAAGCACAACGACGCCAACGGCGAAGCGAACAACGACGGCCACGCCGAGGACTTCAGCAATAACTACGGCGTCGAGGGGCCGACCGAGGATGCCGCGATCCGCGCGCTGCGCGAGCGCCAGAAGCGCAACCTGCTGGCGACCCTGCTGCTGTCGCAGGGCGTGCCGATGCTGCTTGCGGGCGACGAGCTCGGCCACAGCCAGCGCGGCAACAACAACGCCTATTGCCAGGACAACCATACCACCTGGATCGACTGGCAGGCGGTCGACGCCGACGGCCTGGCGCTGTGCCGCTTCGTCAAGAAGCTGGTGGCGCTACGTAAGGCACATCCGGTGCTGCGCCGGCAGCACTACCTGCACGGCAAGGCGCGCGACCAGGCGGGGCTCGAGGACGTCACGTGGATCAACCGCGACGGCGAGCGGGCGAGCCACCAGGATTGGCATGATTCCATGCGCCGGTCGATCGGCCTGGTGCTCAACGGGCAGGCGGGGGTGGACCGGGCGGCGGACGGAACGCCGCTCGCCGACGGCATCCTGTTGATCCTGATCAATGGCCGGGACGGCACGGCGGAGTGGACCTTGCCTGCGCTCGACCGGGGCTCGGCGTGGCGCCGGCTGCTGTGCACCGCCGATCCCGAGCCCGCGGCGGAGCCCAAGCCGTCCGCAGGCAGCCGCATAGAGGTGCCCGCGCGCTGCGTGCAGGTCTACCTGCTCGACGCGGCCGCCGGGCAGGCGGGAGGGTGAGCGGCCGGCGCGGTCGCGGGCCCTGAGCGGCACGTCCACCTGGTGATCGAGAACGACGCCAATGAGGCGCGCTACCTGGCGCGCGACGAGCGCGGCCGCCCGCGCCATTATGTCGCGCAGTGGAACGACGACCTGCATCACGCCGCCCATGTTGCGGTCACCGGCGAGACCGGCGGCCACAACGCCGACCATGCGGAGTCGCCGGTGGCGCGGCTCGCGCGATCGCTGGCAGACGGCTACGTCTACCAGGGCGAGCCGTCGGCATTTCGCGGCGGCGCCGGCCGCGGCACGCTGCCGGCGCGGGGCTGCGCCTGGTTCCTTGGCGAGGATAACAGCGAGCCGTGACCGCGTCGGCGCCCCTCGACCGCCTCGCCGCGCTGCACCGGATCTCCGCGTCCTATCGCGACATGGCCGGCCGCACGCACGCAACGAGCGCGGAGACCAAGCGGGCGCTGCTCGCCGCAATGGGCGTCGCCGCGGCGAGCGACGCCGAGGCCCGGGCATCGCTCGCCGCGGCGCGGGAGGCGGCGCCGATCCTGCCCGCGGGCCTGGTGGTCGGCTGCGAGGCGCCGGCGCGCATTCCGCTGCGCCTGCCGCCGCGGACTGTCGGGGCGGATGTGCGCTGGCGGCTCCGCTGTGAGGACGGCACGGT
>DASWHU010000160.1:0-4421 GCA_036398035.1 Alphaproteobacteria bacterium
GATGGATGACCATGTTTCAAATCATCAGGCGCTAGCGCGGCGCCAGCACCATGGTCATCTGGCGGCCCTCCATCTTCGGGAACTGCTCGACCTTGCCGATCTCCTCGAGCTCGCCCTTGACCCGCTCGAGCACGCGCAGGCCGATGTCCTGATGCGCCAGCTCGCGGCCGCGGAAGCGCAAGGTCACCTTGACCTTGTCGCCGTCGCCGAGGAACTTGGTGATGCTCCGCATCTTGACCTCGTAGTCATGCGCATCGATGCCCGGACGCATCTTGATCTCCTTGATCTCGATGGTCTTCTGCTTCTTGCGCGCCTCGGCGGCGCGTTTCTGGGCATCGTACTTGAACTTGCCGTAGTCGAGGACCTTGCACACCGGCGGCTCGGCGTTGGGCGATACCTCGACCAGGTCGAGGTTCACATTCCCTGCCTGCTCCAGCGCCTCCCTCAGCGGCACGACACCGACCATGTTGCCGTTCTGGTCGACCAGGCGCACCGGATCAGCGGTGATCTGGTCGTTCGCGCGCGGCCCCTCGCGTTGCGGGGGCAGCGGGGCCTTGAATCTGGCTATCTATCCGACTCCCTTGTCGTTGCACCAGGCGCCGCCGCGCGGACGCGGCGGTACGGACGGCGGCCCCCATGATTCCGCCGTCTCAACCTGTCCATGACAGCCGGGGAGCCACCTCATTCTGCGCTGCCGGCCCGCGCGATCGGGTCGGCGGCATCGTTCTTAAGTGTAGTTGCGGCTTCGTCGAGCGCAAGTACTTCCTGATCGCGCCCGCCGAGCCGGCGCAGCGAGACGGTGCCCTCCTCGGCCTCGCGCCGGCCGATCGCCAGGATCGCCGGCACCTTGGCCAGGCTGTGCTCGCGCACCTTGTAGTTGATCTTCTCGTTGCGAATGTCGAGCTCGGCGCGCAGCCCCGCGGCCAGCAGACGCGCGTGCACCGTGCGCGCCCACCCGTCGCCGTCCGAGGTGATCGTCGCCACCACCGCCTGGACCGGCGCCAGCCACATCGGCAGCCGGCCGGCATAATGCTCGATCAGGATGCCGAGGAAGCGCTCGAACGAGCCCAGGATCGCGCGGTGCAGCATCACCGGGCGATGCTTGGCGCCGTCCTCGCCGACGTACGAGGCATCGAGCCGCTCGGGCAGCACGAAATCGACCTGGAGGGTGCCGCACTGCCAGTCGCGGCCGATCGCATCGCGCAGCACGAACTCGAGCTTCGGGCCGTAGAACGCGCCCTCGCCCGGGTTGGTGCCGACCTCGATCTCGGTCGCCCGGCAGGCGTCCAAGAGCGCCGCCTCGGCGCGGTCCCAGACCGCATCCGCGCCCGCGCGCACCCCCGGCCGGTCGGCGAAGTTGACCTTCACTTCGGCGAAGCCGAAGTCGCGGTAAATGCCCATCAGCAGCGTGCAGAAGCGCACCGTCTCGTCGGTGATCTGGTCCTCGGTGCAGAAGATGTGGGCGTCGTCCTGGACGAAGGCGCGCACCCGCATCAGCCCGTGGAGCGCCCCCGACGGCTCGTTGCGGTGGCAGGAGCCGAACTCGGCCATGCGCAGCGGCAGGTCGCGGTAGCTCTTCAAGCCCTGGCGGAAGATCTGCACGTGGCACGGGCAGCTCATCGGCTTGAGCGCCAGCACCCGGTCCTCGGCCTCGGCGGTGAACATGTGCTCGCGGAATTTCTCCCAGTGGCCCGAGCGCTCCCACAGCGAGCGGTCGAGCAGCTGGGGCGTGCGCACCTCGACATAGCCGGCACGGTCGAGCTTGCGCCGCATGTAGTCCTGGACCACCCGGTACAAAACCCACCCCTTGGGGTGCCAGAACACGCTGCCGGCGGCCTCCTCCTGGAAGTGGTAGAGGCCCATCTCGCGCCCGAGCCGGCGGTGGTCGCGCCTCTCGGCCTCCTCCAGACGGTGCAGGTAGGCGGCGAGCGCCTTGTCGTCGGCCCAGGCGGTGCCGTAGACGCGCTGCAGCATCTCGTTGCGGGAGTCGCCCCGCCAGTAGGCGCCGGCGATCTTGAGCAGCTTGAACGCGGTGCCGAGCTTGCCAGTCGAGGGCAAATGCGGCCCGCGGCAGAGATCGGTGAAGCCGCCTTGGCGGTAGATCGTGATCTCCTCGTCCTCGGGCAGGTCGCGGATGATCTGGGCCTTGTAGCGTTCGCCGACGCCCTCGAAGTACGCGATCGCGTCGTGCCGGTCCCAGACCTCGCGCGTGACCGGCTCGTCGCGGGCGACGATGTCGCGCATCCGCGCCTCCAAGGTGACGAGGTCGTCCGGGGTAAACGGCTCGGCGCGGGCGAAGTCGTAGTAGAAGCCGTCGGCGATCACCGGCCCGATGGTCACCTGGATGTCGGGCCACAGCTCCTTGGCGGCCTCCGCCAGCACGTGGGCGGCGTCGTGGCGGATGACCTCGAGCCCGGCCTCGTCGCGGGCGGTGACGATGCTGACATGGACGTCGCCCTCGATCGGCCGCTTGAGGTCCCACAGCTCGCCGTCGACCCGCGCGACCAGCGCCGCCTTGGCCAGCCCCGGGCCGATGTCGGCCGCGACCTCGGCCGCCGTCACCGGCCGCGGATAGCGGCGGACCGAGTCGTCGGGCAGCGTGATCGCCACCGTCTCGGGCGCCGGCGCGGATGCGGGCATTTCCATGACGCGCCGGACAATGGGTGGCGGGCCGGGAGCTGTCAAGCCGACCCGCGGGCCGTCGCCAGCGCCACCTCGGCGACCTCCGCGACCCCGAGCTCGGCGAGCGGTTGGCGCCTGAGAACCCGCACCCGGGGCCCGCGCGGAGCGCACAGCGCGGGGTCGGAGTCGCCACTGAACAGCACCACCGACGGGCAGCCGGCGGTGGCGATCACGTGCATCGGGCCGGTGTCGTTGCCGACCGCGACCTCGGCGCGCCGCGCGAGCGCGGCGAGCTGATCGAGGCCAAGCCTGCCGCCGAGGTCGCGCGCGCCGGGCGCGGCGGCGGCGATTCGCGCCAGCACCTCGGCCTCAGGCCCGGCACCGATCAGCAGCGGCGTGACGCCGCGCGCGCCAAGCCCGCGCGCGAGCGCGGCGTAGGAGTCCGCCGGCCAGCGCTTGCCCGGCCGGTGCGCCGAGCCGCCCGGCACCAGCAGCGCCGCACGCGCCGGCACATCCAGGCCGGCGAGGTCGCCGTCGAGCCAGTCGAGCGACGGCGGCGGCACCTGGGCGATGCCGGCCATGGCCAGCTGCTCGGCCTGGCGCTCGACCGTGTGCATCAGGTCGCGGCGCGGATTCGCGTGCGGGTGCGAGCAGCCGCGGGCGATTCCCGACCACTCCGGGCGCGGGCGCGGCCACAGCCGGAAGCACAGGCTCGAGCGGTCGGAGGTCTGGAGGTCATAGACGCGCGCGAAGCCGGCGCGGGCGAGGCGCCGGCCCAGCGCCAGCCAGGCGCCCGGCCGCAACCAGCCTGGCCGGTCGTCGGTCCACACCCGGTCGAACCAGCCGCAGCGGCCGCCCCAGCCGGCGAACTCGGGCAGGGTCAGCAGGGTGATCTCGGCGTCGCGGTGATGGGCGCGGATGGCGGCGAACGGCCCGGTCGCCAGCACCCAGTCGCCCATCGCGCCGAGCTTGATCACCAGGATGCGCTCAGCCGCCACCGCGCGCCTCCCGCACCTCTAACAGCGAGCGGTAGACGGCGAGCGTCTTGGCGCACATCGCCTCGGTGGTGAACAGCCGCGCGGCGCGCGCGCGTCCGGCGCGCCCGATCGCCGCGCGCGCCGCCGGATCGAGCGCCAGCGCGCGTGCGAGTGCCGCCGCCAGCGCCTCGGCGTCGCCCGGCGGCACCAGCCAGCCGGTCTCGCCGTCGGCGACGGTTTCGAGCGCCGCCCCATGGGCGGTGGCGATCACCGGCCGCGCCATCGCCTGGGCCTCGACCGCGATGCGGCCGAACGCCTCCGGGTCGGTCGAGGCCGAGACCACCAGGTCGGCGGCGAGATAGGCGGCGGGCATGTCGGCACAGGCGCCGGCGAGGCGAACCCGGTCCCCGAGGCCGTGGCGGCGGATCGCCCTTTCGAGCTCGGCGCGGTAGCGCTCGCGCCCCTGGGCGTCGCCGACCAGCACGCAGGCCACATCGGCGCGCGCCGTCCGCGCCATCGCCTCGACCAGCACCGCCTGGCCTTTCCAGCGGGTGAGCCGGCCGGGCAGCAGCACGACGCGCGACTCGCCGGCGATGCCCCACGCCGCGCGCAGCGCCGCGACGCGCTCGGGCGCCACCGCGGCCGGGTCGAAGCGGCCCAAGTCGACGCCGCGGTGGATCACCCGGATGCGCGCCGGGTCGGTACCGTAGACGGCGGTGAGGTGGCGGGAGATGTGCTCGGAGATCGCGATCACCACCTCGCCCGCCGCCATCACCGCGTTGTAGCGCCGCTTGAGAGCGCCCGAATGGCCGTAGGTGCCGT
>DASWHU010000161.1:0-9913 GCA_036398035.1 Alphaproteobacteria bacterium
CGCTCGAGCCGCCGGCGCGCGACCATCGCGGCCATCGAGACCAGAAGCTTGTCCTTCTCGCGTGGTGTCAGGTGCACCGTGTCCCTCCCCCTCGGTCAACGATGCCAGACCACCGGCAGGCGCGCCGGGCGGCCGAGGGCGTGGGCGCGGAATGCGCTCCAGAACGCGCCGAGCGCGGCGCGCACCGCCGCCGGGTCGGCGCCGAGCCAGCGCACCAGCAGCACGCCCGCGACCACGGTCGCCGCGGCGCGCACACCCGCCGGCGCCGCGGCCAGCAGCGCGCGGGCGAGCTCCTGGCACGCCGGCGCATCGTCGGCCGCATAGACCACGGTGGCGAGCGCCCGCGCGCCGGCGAGGCCGGCCGCGGCGTCGTGCAGGCGCGCAATGTCGGCCTCCAGCCTGAGCGCGTCGATCCAGCGCGCACCACTGTCGCACGCGACCACCCAGCGGTCGTGCAGCAGGCCGCGGGCGAAGGTCTCGCCCATGCCGATCCGCCCCAGCACCAGCACCTCGCCGGCGAGCAGGCGCGCGGTCGGATGGCGGCCGACCTCGGTGACGCGCCTGAGGCGCGCGCCGTCGAACAGGATGGTGCCTTGGGGCAAGACCTCGAGCACCGCGCCGGCGGCGAGGCGGTAGCGGCAGGCGAGCGTGGCGTCGTCGCCGGCCGAGCGGTAGACCTTTTCCGCCGCCTGGCCGATCAGCAGCGCGCCGCTGCCGGCGCCGAGCGTGACCTGCGCGCGCAGCCGGTCGCCGCCGACGATGCCGCCGGCGGTGTTGACGACGATGCCGGTCAGCGGCTCGTCGGCATCGACCCGCGGCACCATCAGGCGCAGCGGCGCGCAGGCATAGACATGCGCGAGCACGTCGCCCTTCGCGCGCCGCTCGATCACGGCATCGAGCACGCCCGAGGTTCGCGGCGTGTGCCGCAGCGCGCGCGCCGGCGCCGGCTCAGACGGTGAGATGACGGCGTACATCCGAATGGTCGAGGTCGCCCGTGGTGCCGCGCGCGACCACCTCGCCGCGGTTCAGCACCGCATAGCTGTCGGCGAGCCGGCGCGCAAACTCGAAATACTGCTCGACCAGCAGGATCGCCATGGTGCCGGTCTCGCGCAAGGCGCGGATCACCCGCTCGATGTCCTTGATGATCGACGGCTGGATGCCCTCGGTCGGCTCGTCGAGGACCAACAGGCGCGGGCGCATGACCAGCGCGCGCGCGAGCGCCAGCTGCTGCTGCTGGCCGCCCGACAGGTCGCCGCCGCGCCGTTGCAGCATGGTCTTGAGCACCGGGAACAGCTCGAACACGCGCTCCGGGATCGAGCGCTCGGCGCGCTTGAGCGCCGCGTATCCGGTGCGCAGGTTCTCCTCGACCGTGAGCAGGGGAAAGATCTCGCGGCCCTGCGGCACGTAGGCGATGCCGCGCGCGGCGCGCCGGTGCGCGGGCAGCCCGGTCACGTCCTCGCCGTCCCACAGGATGGTGCCGCGCGCCACCGGATGCTGGCCGACCACGGCGCGCAACAGGCTGGTCTTGCCGACCCCGTTGCGGCCGAGCACGCAGGTGACCCGGCCGATGGGCGCTTCCAGGCTCACCCCGCGCAGCGCCCGGCTCGCGCCATAGGCGAGGTCGATGTCGCGCACCTCGAGCATCGCTCAGCGCCCCAGATAGACCTCGATCACGCGCTCGTCGTTCTGGACCGCGTCCAGGTTGCCCTGGGCCAGGATCGCGCCCTCGTGCATCACGGTGACGCGCGCGTCCAGCGCGCGCACGAAGTCCATGTCGTGCTCGACCACCAGCACCGAATGGGTCAGGGCGATGTGCCTGAGCAGGTCGGCGGTCTGCTCGCTCTCGGCATCGGTCATGCCCGCCACCGGCTCGTCGACCATCAACAGCTCGGGATCCTGCATCAGCAGCATGCCGATCTCAAGCCACTGCTTCTGGCCGTGGGACAGCCCGCCGGCGGGACGCCTTGCGTGGTCCGTGAGCGCGATGATGGCGAGCACCTCGTCGATGCGGTCGCGCTGGGCGCCGTCGAGGCGGGCGAACAGCGACGCGAGCACGCCGCGCCCGCCCTTGAGCGCGAGCTCGAGGTTGTCGAACACGCTGTGGTTCTGGAACACGGTCGGGCGCTGGAACTTGCGCCCGATGCCGAGGTTGGCGATCGCGGCCTCGTCGAGGCGGGTGAGGTCGATGCCGTCGCGAAAGATGATGCGGCCGCGATCGGGACGGGTGCGGCCGCTGATCACGTCCATCATCGTGGTCTTGCCGGCGCCGTTCGGCCCGATCACCGCTTCCATGCGCCGGGCGACGGCGAAGAAGTTGAGGTCGTCGAGCGCCTTGAAGCCGTCGAAGCTGACCGTCACCCCTTCGAGATAGAGCAGCGTGTCGCCGGGACGGGGCGCCACGGCGGCAACCTCCTCGGGCGGCTGGACGCGGAGCGCGGTGTCAACCATCGGCGGCGGCCTGCGCCGGGCGCGCGCGCGCACCGCCCGCGAGCGCCAGGCGCAGCGAGCGGACGGCGCCGACCACGCCCTTGGGCAGGAACAGGGTGACGGCGATGAACAGCGCGCCGAGCAGGTACAGCCAGACCTCGGGCAGGGCGCCGGTGAAGGTGCTTTTCGCGTAGTTGACCAGGACCGCGCCGAGGGCGGCGCCGAACAGGGTGCCGCGGCCGCCGACCGCGACCCAGATGACGATCTCGATCGAGTTGGCGGGCGAGAACTCGCCCGGATTGATGATGCCCGCCTGGGGCACGTACAGCGCGCCGGCGATGCCGGCAAGCACCGCCGAGACGACGAACGCAAACAGCTTGTAGTGCTCGACCCGATAGCCGAGGAAGCGGGTCCGGCTTTCGGCGTCGCGGACCGCGACCAGCACCCGGCCGAAGCGCGAGGTGACCAGAGCCCGGCAGGCGAGGTAGCCGAGCGCGAGCGCCGCCGCCGAGGCGGCGAACAGCCCGGCGCGGGTGCCGTCGGCCTGCAGGTCGAAGCCGAGCAGGTCCTTGAAGTCGGTAAGCCCGTTGTTGCCGCCGAAGCCCATGTCGTTGCGGAAGAAGGCGAGCATCAGGGCGAAGGTCAGCGCCTGGGTGATGATCGACAGGTAGACGCCGGTGACCCGCGAGCGGAAGGCGAGCCAGCCGAACAGGAACGCAAGCCCGCCCGGCACCAGCACCACCATCAGGGCGGCGAAGGCGAAGCCGTCGAAGCCGTGCCAGTACCACGGCAGCTCGGTCCAGTTCAGGAACACCATGAAATCGGGCAGCTCGGGGTGGCCGTAGACGCCGCGGGTGCCGATCTGGCGCATCAGGTGCATGCCCATGGCGTAGCCGCCGAGGGCGAAGAACGCGCCGTGGCCGAGGCTGAGGATGCCGCAATAGCCCCACACCAGGTCGACGCTGAGCGCGAGCAGGGCGAAGCACAGGTACTTGCCGAGCAAACTGACAATGTAGGTGGGCACGTGCAGCGCCGAATCCGCGGGCACCGACAGGTTGAACGCCGGCACCGCCACCGCGGCCAGCGCGAGCGCCGCGAGCAGCAGCCGGCCGCCGAGGTCGATCCGCGACCACAGGCTGCGTGCGCCGGGCACGGCTCAGGCCTCCGCGGCGCGGCCCCTGAGCGCGAACATCCCGCGCGGCCGCTTCTGGATGAACAGGATGATCGCCACCAAGACAAAGATCTTGCCGAGCACGGCGCCGGCCAGCGGCTCGAGGAACTTGTTGACCACGCCAAGCGTCAGCGCGCCGACCAGCGTGCCCCACAGGTTGCCGACGCCGCCGAACACGACCACCATGAACGAATCGACGATGTAGCCGCGGCCCAGATTCGGGCTGACGTTGTCGATCTGGCTCAGCGCCACCCCGGCGATTCCCGCCACCCCGCAGCCGAGGCCGAAGGTGAGCGCGTCGATCATGCCGGTGCGGATGCCCATCGATGCGGCCATCGCCCGGTTCTGGGTGACCGCGCGCATGCGCAGCCCGAACGGCGTGCGCGCGATCACCAGCAGGAGCAGGGCAAAGACCGCGAGCGCGAAGGCGATGATCCAGATGCGGTTGTAGGTCAGCACCACGGCGCCGGCGAGGTCGATGGCGCCGGTCATCCAGGACGGGTTGCCGACCTCGCGGTTGGTCGGGCCGAAGACGCTGCGCACGAACTGCTGCAGCACCAGGCTCAGGCCCCAGGTGGCGAGCAGGGTCTCGAGCGGGCGGCCGTAGAGGAAACGGATCAGGCCGCGCTCGACGGCAACCCCGAAGGCGCCGACCAGCACGAACGCCGCCGGCACCGCCACCGCCAGCGACCAGCCGAAGGCGCCCGGCAGGTAGGCCCGGAACAGCTCCTGGACGACGAAGGTGGTGTAGGCGCCGAGCATCACCATCTCGCCATGGGCCATGTTGATCACGCCCATGACGCCGAAGGTGATGGCGAGGCCGATGGCGGCGAGCAGCAGCACCGAGCCGAGGCTCGCGCCCTGAAACAGCGAGCCCAGTAGCTGCCAGCGCTCGATGCGCGCCTCGATGCGCGCGAGCGCGGCCGCGGCGGCGGCGCGCACCTCGGCGTCGGGCTCGGCGAAGCTGCCGTCGTCGCGCGCGACCAGCAGCGAGGCAACGAGGGCGCGCGAGTCCGAATCGGTGAACCCGGCAAGGGTCTCGACCGCCGCGATGCGCGCCGCCGGCTCCTTGGACAATGCCAGCCGGCCGGCGGCAAGCGCCCGCTCGAGGCGCGCGCGAACCGCCGCATCGGCCTCGGCGGCGAGCGCGTCGGCGAGCAGCGCGAGCCCCGAGTCGTCGGGCTTCTTGAACACCGCGTCCGCGGCCGCCATGCGCTTGGCGCGGTCCGGGCTCATCAGCGTCAGCCGCCCGATCGCCGCGCGCAACGTGCCGCGCAGGCGGTTGTTGACCTTGATCTTGTCGAGCGCCTTGGCCTCGGCCGCGCCGAGCGCCGCGCCGCTCAGCGGATCGGTGAGCGCGTAGCCGCCGCCAGCCTTGTCGGCCACCACCACGGCACCATCGTCCGTGCGCAAGTACAGCCGGCCGTCGAGCATCGCCTGCAATGCGCCGCCCGCGCGCTCGTCGCCGGTGGCGGCGAGCGCCTCGGCCGCGGCGATCTTGCCGTCGAAGCCGCTCGCGGCGAGCGCCGTGACCAGCGCCTCGATGTCTTCGGCGCACGCGGCGCCGGCGCCGAGCAGCAGGGCTCCGCCGACCAGGACACGGACCAGTCGTCGAATTGGGACCATGGTGACGAACGGCTCCCGGTTGGCGGCCGCCCGAGGGGCGGCCGGGACGGACCGCGGCGCCGCGTTCCGCCCCGGCCGGTCGGGGCCAGGGAGATCAGTAGCTGATCTTGTAAAGCGGCGCCTCGCAGTTGCCGCACACCCACGGGAAGGTCCAGTCGGCGGTCAGCTTGGCGCTCTCGGGGATGAAGTCGCTCCAGGCGTCGCCGACGACCACGCCGTCGGTCTGCCAGACGACGTCGAACTGGCCATCGTCCTGGATCTCGCCGATCATCACCGGCTTGGACAGGTGGTGGTTGGTGTTCATGACCACGTCGTAGCCGCTGAGCGAGCGCACCGTCTGGCCGTACATCGCCTGGCGAACGGCATCGACCTCGGTGGTGCCGGCCTGGGCGACCGCCTGGGCCCACATGTGGAAGCCGATGTAGTGGGCCTCCATGGGGTCGTTGACCACGCGCTTAGCGTTGCCGATGAACGCGTGCCACTTGTCGATGAACGCCGCGTTCTCGGGCGAATCCACCGACATGAAGTAGTTCCAGGCGGCGAGGTGGCCGACCAGGGGCGCGGTATCGAGGCCGGACAGCTCCTCCTCGCCGACCGAGAACGCGACCACCGGCACGTCCTCGGCGCTGATGCCCTGGTTGGCGAGCTCCTTGTAGAACGGCACGTTGGCGTCGCCGTTGATGGTCGAGACCACCGCCGTCGGCTTGCCCTGGGAGGCGAACGCCGCCACCTCGGAGACAATGGTCTGCCAGTCGGAATGGCCGAACGGGGTGTAGGTCTCCAGGATGTCGTCGTCGCCGACGCCCCTGGCATGGAGGAACGCGCGCAGGATCTTGTTGGTGGTGCGCGGATAGACGTAGTCGGTGCCGAGCAGCACCCAGCGCTGGGCACCGCCGCCGGCCTCGCTCATCAGGTACTCGACCGCCGGGATCGCCTGCTGGTTGGGCGCCGCGCCGGTGTAGAAGACGTTGCGCGAGCTTTCCTCGCCCTCATACTGGACCGGATAGTACAAAAGGCCGTCGAGCTCCTCGAACACCGGCAGCACCGACTTGCGCGACACCGAGGTCCAGCAGCCGAACACCGCCGCCACCTTGTCCTTCTGGAGCAGCTCGCGCGCCTTCTCGGCGAACAGCGGCCAGTCGGACGCCGGGTCGACCACCACCGCCTCGACCTGCTTGCCCAACAGCCCGCCTTGGGCGTTGAGCTCGGCGACCAGCATCAGGATGGTGTCCTTGAGCGTCGTCTCGCTGATCGCCATCGTCCCCGACAGCGAATGCAGCACGCCGATCTTGATCGTGTCCGCGCCCACGGCCGCCGGCGCGGTGAAGCCGGCGGCGGCGACCGCGGCGGCCACGCAGGCGCGCCCGAGCATGCGCGTGATCCTCGTCATGACAACCTCCAACGCGAGAAATTTTGCACCGCACCACAGGGAGCAAGGCCTGTGCCAGCCACCGCGCGCCGCGCGGACCGGCGAATGGAATCAAGAGCTTGGCCAATGAGTCCGGACCCCGGGCGCGAGCCGTGTCCGTTCGCGATGCGGACATTCCTGATTAATCAATTATCACTTTGGAAGTCCCTAGACTAAAAATTAGGCGGAAATCAGACCCATTCCGCACCGCTTGACAGCACTCGGCACGCGCATACCTTGGCCCGCCGAAGCCTGTTGCGACCTTCACGCGAGGTCTTTTGCACCACAACGGGCCTCAGGGGCCGCGGGGCGGCGCAGTCCCCGGGGCCCCGCCCGAGGTCGCGACGGCGACGGCACCCGCCCGCTGGGATTAACCCATGCTGGTGCGAACGACGGTAGCATGCGCGAGATTTGGGCGGCCGGAATGGGGCGGTTGTCCCGACGGCCGCAGGACGCAACAGGGCGAAGACGGAGGCGCACATGGCACGCACATCCAAGACGACCACTACCAAGCCCGCCGCCAAGACCGGTGCCAAGCCGGCGGCACGCAGGAAGCGCGCGGCGCCCAAGGCCGAGGTGCCGGCAGCGGCGCGGAAGGCCGAGGTGCCGGCGGTCCGCTCGGTGTTCGACCAGTGGCTGCAGCTCAGGAACGAGGTCGACCGCGTGTTCGAGAACTTCACCGCCGGTTTCCGCTTCCCCGGCTTCGCCTCGCGCATGTTCGACCTGGAGGCCTGGCCGCTGCCGCGCCTGCTGTCGCAACAGCTCTTGATGCGCACCGACCTCAGCGAGACCGACAAGGCGGTCGAGCTGCGCGCCGAGCTTCCGGGCCTGACCGAGGCCGACATCGACGTGACCGTGTCCGACGACGTGCTCACGGTCACCGGCAAGAAGCAGGAGGAGCGGGAAGAGAGGGGCAAGGAGTTCCACCTGCGCGAACGGTCGTTCGGCTCGTTCAAGCGCTCGTTCCGGCTGCCGGCGGGGGTCGACGCCAGCAAGATCAGCGCCGCATTCGACAAGGGGGTGCTGACCGTGACCGTGCCCAAGCCGGAACGGCCGAAGGCGCCGCGCAAGAAGATCGCCGTCGCGCGCAAGGCCTGAGCGCCGCGGCCTGGAAGGAATGGCGACATGGGCAAGCAACTCGAGCCGCTGGCCTCGGTCCTCGACGACATGGCCGAGGCCCTGCGCGAGATGTCCGAGATGATCTACGACAACTTCTCCGAGGCGACCAACGCCCGCGGCGTGCTGCGCGCGCTGATCCTCGACGGCGACCCCGAGGAGGCCGGCGCCGAGCTGGTGCGCTGGGCCGAGCGGCGCGCCGGCCAGCCGAGCAACCTTGACCGTGCCAAGGACCTGGCCGACCGGATCGAGCGGCTCAAGGGGCGGATCAACGCGCTGGCTGTCGACTGAGCGGCTGCGCCCGCCGGCGCCTGTCGGGCGCCGGCGATGAGCAGCGCCGACCTGGTGGCCTTGCTCCTGTGCGGCGACGTCATGACCGGGCGCGGCATCGACCAGATCTTGCCGCGGCCGAGCGACCCGCGCCTGTGCGAGAGCTACGCCGCATCGGCGGCCGACTATGTCGGGCTCGCCGAGCGCGCCCACGGGCCGATCCCGAGGCCGGTGGCGCCCGCCTATGTCTGGGGCGCCGCGCTCGAGGCGCTGGCCCGCGCCCGGCCCGACCTCGGCATCGTCAACCTGGAGACCGCGGTCACCACCAGCGACGACTGCGTCGCCAAGGGCGTCAACTATCGGATGCACCCGGCGAATGTTGCCTGCCTTGCCGCCGCCGGCATCGACTGCTGCGTGCTCGCCAACAACCACGTCCTCGACTGGGGCCGGGCCGGGCTGGTCGAGACCCTGGCGACGCTCGAGGGCGCCGGGATCAAGACCGCCGGCGCCGGACGCGACCGCGCTGCCGCGGCGGCGCCGGCGGTGCTCGAGGCCGCCGGCAAGGGGCGCGTGCTGGTGTTCGCCTACGGCATGGCCGGCAGCGGCGTTCCGCCCGACTGGGCGGCCGAGGCCGACCGGCCCGGGATCAATTACCTCGCCGAGCCGTCGGTGGACGCGGCGCATCGCATTGCCGAAGCCGTCAGCGCGGTGCGCCGGCCGGGAGATGTGGTGGTGGTGTCGATCCACTGGGGCGGCAACTGGGGCTACCAGGTTCCCGAGGCGCAGCGCCGGTTCGCGCACCGCCTGATCGACGCCGGCGCCGCCGACGTGATCCACGGCCACTCCTCGCACCACGTCAAGGCGATCGAGGTCTACCGCGACCGGCTGATCCTCTACGGTTGCGGCGATGTCCTCAACGACTACGAGGGCATCGGCGGCTACCAGGAGTACCGGGGCGACCTCGCGCTGATGTACCTCGCGCGCATCGTCGTCGGCACCGGCGAGCTCGCCGGCCTCGCCCTGATGCCGTTCCGGATGCGCAAGTTCTCCCTCGAGCGCCCGCCGGCGGCGGACATCGCCTGGCTCTTGGAGGTGATCGAGCGCGAGTGCCGGCGGTTCGGCACCCGCATCGCCGCGCGCGACGGCTACGACCTGGTGCTCGGCTGGGACTGAGGCCGTGCCGCGACCGCGCCCTCGGGCGGGCGCTGGCGCAACAGCAGGTCGCTCACCTCAATCCCATCACGCACGTTGACCCGAAGCTCGATCTGTCTGATCATCGGCCTCCGCCGGTTCCATGTCCGTTTGCTCCGGCCCCGTGGCCGCTGAACCATCGCATGTTGCCCCATGACTCCATCTCGACCCGGAAACCAACAAATCATGCTGCTTCAAGTTGTTCACAAACCCGGCACGGTCCCTCCCACAGCCGACGAACCCGGCCAGGAATTATGGGCCGGCGGATATCAGGCCGACCGCGCCGAAGAAACCGATGAACTTACCACCTCCCTCGCCATTGCTTCTGAGGGGCAACTGGAAATAGGCACATGGTACCATCTTTCCGACCTGAAAGCATATTTGGCACCCGCAAAACAAGACGATACGTGGACCGAGATCATGGTGCCTGTAGACCGACCCGACAACCGCCACAATACCCACACGTTGACGCAGCAAGTCTTTGCAATCAATACAATCATTAACGCAATCGTAGCGCTTTTCGAAAAATTAACACCAAACGAAGATCCTTGGATCCGTGTCGAATAATTCCGCACTTGTAACTCTTACTGACTTTTCCGAGCGGGCTTTGCTTCGTGCCCTCACCGCAGGGCAATATCACATATCTTATACTGATAACACTCACTTAAAAGACAATATTTGGACTTCAATCCTCGATCTCAATA
>DASWHU010000162.1:0-2837 GCA_036398035.1 Alphaproteobacteria bacterium
GTCAACATGGCACCCGGCGCAGCCGTTGCAAGGCCGCTCAGCCCGCGCCGGCGCGCCAGCCCATGTCCCAGAACGCGCATTCGAGGCGCGTCGCCTGGGCGAACAGGCGCGCGAGCGGCTTGAGGCGGGCGTCGCTGCCGCGCGCCGCCCACAGCCGGTCGAGCTGGGCGACCGCCGCGCCGGCGACCTCCTGGTAGGCGGCGCCGGCGTAGGTCTCGATCCAGCTCGCGTAACGATTTCCGCGCCCAACCGTCGCCGGGTCGGCGGCGAGCCGGCGGCCGATCTCGCCATAGCCGACCACGCACGGCGCGAGCGCCGCGGCAAGGTCGAGCGCATCGCCCCGCTGGCCGCAGTCGAGCACGAAGCGGGTGTAGGCGGTGGTCTCGAGCGCCTCGGGCGCGGCCGCCATGTCGTGCTCGTCAAGGCCCCAGGTCGCGCAGTGGTCGAGGTGGAGCTGCATCTCGACGTCGAGGATCGCCTGCAGCACCGCCGCCGCGCTGCGCATGTCGGCGATGCCGTCGGCCTTGAACGCGGCCAGCGCATAGGCGCGCGCGAACTGGATCAGGAACAGATAGTCCTGCACCAGATAGTGGCGGAACGCTGCCTCGGGCAGGCTGCCGTCGGCGATGCCGGCGACGAACCGGTGATGGCAGTAGGCGTGCCAATCCTCGGCGGCGGCGGCCTTGAGGCGCGCGAACAGGCCGCCGCCGGCCATCGCTCAGCCGAGCAACAGATTGCGGGTCGCGGCCGGCAGGGTGACCACCAGCCCGTCCAGCTCCTCGGTGAACACGATCTGGCAGCCGAGCCGCGAGGTGGGCGTGAGGCCGAAGGCGAGGTCGAGCATGTCCTCCTCGTCCTCGCTCGCCACCGGCAGGCGCTCGTAGTCGTCCGGATCGACGATCACGTGGCAGGTCGAGCAGGACAGCGAGCCCTCGCACGCGCCCTCGATGTCGATGTCGTTGCGGTGCGCGATCTCGAGCAGGGTCAGCCCGACCGGCGCCTCGATCTCGTGGCGCACGCCGCCCGGCTCGACGAACGTCACCTTCGGCATCGCGTCCGGGCGCCCGCCCGCAGCCGGTCAGTCCGGCGCCGCGCCGGCGCGGACGCGCGTCCGCGGCGCCTGCGCGCGCAGGCGGGCGACGTGATCGGCGACCGCCTCGATCGCATAGTCGATCTCGGCCTCGGTGTTGAACCGGCCGACGCCGAAGCGGATCGAGCACTGCGCGCGGGCAGCGTCGAGGCCGAGCGCGCGGAGCACGTAGGACGGCTCGATCGCCGCCGAGCTGCACGCCGAGCCCGACGACACCGCGACCTCGGTCATCGACTCCATCAGCGCGTCCGCGTCGACGCCGGCGAAGCTGAGGTTGAGGTTGCCGGCGACGCGCCGGTCGGCGTCGCCGTTCAAGGCCACGTCGGGCACGCGCGCGACGATGCCACGGTGCAGGCGGTCGCGGAGCGCGCGCAGGCGCGACTCCTCCGCCGCCATCTCCGCCGCGGCGATCCGGCACGCCGCGCCGAAGCCGACGCACAGCGGCGCCGGCAGCGTGCCCGAGCGCAGGCCGCGCTCCTGGCCGCCGCCGTCGATCAGCGGCTCGAGGCGGACCCGCGGGCGCCGGCGCACGTACAGCGCGCCGATCCCTTTCGGCCCATACAGCTTGTGGCCCGAGATGCTCATCAGGTCGATGCCCATCTCGGTCACGTCGAGCGCGATCTTGCCCACCGCCTGGGCGCAGTCGGTGTGGAAGAACGCGCCGCGCTCGGCGCAGATGCGCCCGACCTCGGCCAGCGGCTGGATGACGCCGATCTCGTTGTTGACCCCCATCACCGACACCAGCACGGTGCGCTCGCCGATCGCGGCGCGGAGCCGGTCGAGGTCGATCAGCCCGCCCGGGCCGACCGGCAGGTAGGTCGCCGCGAAGCCGTCGCGCTCGAGCCGCCGGCAGGTCTCGAGCACGCATTTGTGCTCGGTCTCGACGGTGACGACGTGGTCCCTGCGGTCGCGGTAGAAGCCGGCGACGCCCTTGAGCGCGAGGTTGTTCGACTCGGTGGCACCCGAGGTGAAGATCACTTCCCTGGGCTCGGCGCCGATGATCCGGGCGACCTCGGCGCGCGCGCTCTCGACCGCCTGCTCGGCCTCGCGGCCGTAGGCGTGGCTGCGCGAATGCGGGTTGCCGAATTTCTCGGTCAGGTACGGCATCATCGCCTCGAGCACGCGCGCGTCCAGCGGCGTGGTCGACTGGTTGTCGAGATAGATCGGCAGCCTGATGTTGGCGCTCTCGGTCATCTCCGCCTCACGCCGCGGTCACCGCGGCCGGCATCTCGCCTCGCACGCGGGCGCGGGTGCGCAGATAGAGGCGGCGCCACGCCTCGGTCAAGCGCCGAACGTCGTCCTCGCCGCTTTGCCAGCCGAGGCTGACGCGGATCGCCTCGCCGGCGGGCGCAGGGGCGACCCCCATCGCCGCCAGCACGTGGCTGCGGGTGACCTTGCCCGAGCTGCACGCCGCGCCGGCGCTGACCGCGACGCCGTCGAGGTCGAGCGCCATCACCTGGGTCTCGGCGGCGACGCCGGGCATGCCGATGCAGCTGGTGTTGGCGAGCCGGGGCGCGCCGCGGCCGTAGACCGGCGCCTCGGGGGCGAGCGCCGCGACCTCAGCCTCGAAGCGGTCGCGCAACGCCGCGAGCCGCGCGGTCGTCGCGAGGTCTTCCAGCGCCAGGCGCGCGGCGACGCCGAAGCCGGCGATGCCGGCCAGGTTCTCGGTGCCGGCGCGCCGGCGCCGCTCCTGGCCGCCGCCGGCAAAGAGCGGCGCGAGCGCGACGCCGTCGCGCACCACCAGCGC
>DASWHU010000163.1:0-11300 GCA_036398035.1 Alphaproteobacteria bacterium
GATGTGCCGCCCGGTGGTGCGCCGCTGGATCGACATCGGGATGCTGGCCGGGGCGATCGAGCCGCCGCGCGGCATGGACCCGCGGGCGCTGTACCGGGTCGCGTGGCTGCCGCAGAGGTGGGCGTACATCCACCCCGTCCAGGACGTCCAGGCGGACCGCGACGAGGTGCGCGGCGGTCTCAGCTCCCGCTCCCAGAAGGTGGCGCAGCGCGGCTACGATCCGGCCGAGATCGACCGCGAGAACGCCGAGGACAACGCGCGCGCCGACGCACTCGGGCTCGCCTACGACAGCGACGGCCGGCAACCGCGCAGCGGCGGCGCGGCCAAGACCGCCGACGCCGAGGAGCGCGAGGACGAGCGGGAGATCGAGAATGCGTGATCTCTCGCTGGTCGCGACGCGGGTGCTGAACGCGCCGCTGCTCGCGCATCCGGGCAAGGCCGAGGTGGTCGCCGCGGTGCTGCTGGGCCGGAACGGCGTCGAGGTCAACGTCGAGGCCTCGGCGTTCGCCAGCGCGCCGGCCCCGGCGATGGGGCCGCTGCAGGAGCGGCGATTGGTTGCGTGGTGCGATGCCGAGCGCCGGCCGTACCTTTTCGACGAGCAGAGCGGCATTGCGGTGATCGAGGTGATCGGCTCGCTGGCGCACCGCCAGGGCTCGGTGGGCGCTTACTCCGGCGTGATGGGCTACGATTGGCTCGGCGCACAGCTCGACGCCGCCATCGAGGCCGACGACGCTCGAGCACTGGTCTTCGACCTGCACACGCCGGGCGGCGAGGTCGACGGCGCGTTCCAGCTCGCCGACCGGATCGCGGCGGCGCGCGGCGTCAAGCCGATGGTGGCGGTGGTCGACGAGATGGCGTTCAGCGCCGGCTACCTGCTGGCCGCGGCGTGCGACGAGATATGGCTCGCCTCCGATGTGAGCCAGGTCGGCTCTGTCGGCGTGGTGTGGGTGCATTTCAGCTTCGAGGAGTTCCTGGCCGGCGCCGGAATCAAGCCGACGATCGTCCAGGCCGGCGCGCGCAAGGCTGACGGAAACCCGTTCCAGGAGCTGCCCGAGGAGGTCCGCGACCTGGTGCAGGCCAAGGTGGACGCTGTCTACGACCAGTTCGTGAGCCGGGTCGCGGCGTGGCGCGGCATGGACGAGGCCGCGGTGCGCGCCACCGAGGCCGGTATCTACATGGGCCGCGAGGCGCTGGGCGTCGGCTTCGCCGACGGCATCGCCGACCCGTCCGAGATGTTCGCGGCGCTCGCCGCCGAGGTCAACCCCACGCCCGCGGTGCGGGCCGTTTGAGAGGAGGCTGTGATGAGCCTGTCCGACCGACTGCGCGGGCGCCGAGCTGCGGCGAAGGCCCAGGACGACGACGAGCGCGACGACGAGGAGTCCAAGCGCGCCCAGGGCGAGGACGATGACGACGACAAGAAGGAGTCAAAGCGCGCCCAGGGCGACGACGACGATGACGAGGACTCGGCCAAGTCGAAGAGGTCCAAGAAGGCCAAGGCCCAGGACGACGACGACGAGGACGACGAGGGCATGGCCGACGACGACGACAAGGAGAAGGCCGCCGCGCCCGGCCGGGTCGCGCAGCTGTGCGCCGACGCCGGGGTGCCGGGCCTGGCCCGCCACCTGATCGACGCCCGGCTGGGCCCGCGCGGGGTGCGCCGGCGCATCGACCAGGCGGTCGAGATCAAGGCTCTGGGCGCGCGCCTGCGCGGCCGGTGGCCGGCGGTCAGCGCGGCGATCGCCGAGGAGATCGCGGTCAAGGGCATGTCGGTCCAGGCGGCGAAGGCGACGTTCCTCGACCTGATCGCGGCCAACCAGTCGGGCGACATCCGCGGCCACCATCAGCCCGGCGGACCCGCTCCCGCGGGCCAGAGCGCAGACGTGCACGGCTGGGGCAACGCGATCGCCAAGGCGACCGGCGCCAAGAACTTCTGAGCGCCGAGCGCCCCGTGATTCAAGAGTAGGAGGCCAGCGATGGCTACCAAGACGGAAGGCAAGCACGCCGCCGAGTTCCTGGTCAGCGAGGCCAACGGCACGCTGAGCCGCGAGACCGCGACGGTGAAGAGCGGCCAGAACCTCGTCGCCGGCGAGGTGGTCGAGAAGGACGTCGACGGCAAGCTGATCGCGTTCAGCGCCGGCGTCGACAGCGACGGCGCGGTCCTGGTCGAGGCCGTTGGCATCATGTGGGACAACGTCGACGCCTCGGCGACTGGCGCCAACGCCGACGTTCCGGGCCAAGTCTACATCGCCCGGCTCGCCGAGGTGAACGACGGCGAGATCACCTACCCGACCGAGACCAGCGACGGCGGCGAGAAGGCTCTCGCCATCGCCAGCCTCGAGAAGCTCCACATCCGGCCGCGCTAAGCGGCGGCCCCCCCGCCTTCGCGGGGGCAAGCTTGCCGGCATAGGCCGGCGCCCGTTCCATCATCGCGCTGATCCGGCCGCCGGCCTTTAGGGCCGGGACGGCGCGGCTCGGCCCGTCGATAGGAGGCCCTCATGGCCCACATGGACATCTTCGCCGACGACGCCTTCTCGATGGTCGAGCTGACCGCGGCCCTCGACAAGGTGCCTTACAAGCCGCAGTTCCTGGGCGATCTCGGCATCTTCGAGCCGCGCCCGGTGCGCACCATCCATATCTCGCTCGAGAAGCGCGACAACGTGCTGGCGCTGATCCAGACCAGCGAGCGCGGCGCGCCGCTCGACGAGCGGCCGAACGAGAAGCGCGACATCCGCAACTTCAACACCGTCCGGATCGCCAAAGCCGACGCCCTGTACGCGCACGAGATCCAGTCGATCCGCGCGTTCGGCGCCGAGTCCGAGCTGCAGCAGGTGCAGCAGGAGTTGGCGCGGCGCATGGAGCGCATCCGCCAGGACGTCGAGCTGACCCACGAGAACATGCGGCTCGGCGCCGTGCAGGGCATTGTCACCGACGCCGACGGCTCGACGATTCGCAACTGGTACACGGATTGGGACATCAGTCAGGCGGCGGAGATCGACTTCGAGCTCGACGACACCTCGACCAACGTGCGCGGCAAGTGCCAGGAGGTGCGCCGCGCGATGGAGCGCAACGCGAAAGGCGCCATGCCGCCGGGGACGCAGGTGCATGCGCTGTGCGACGACGTGTTCTTCGACGCCTTCATCGACCACGCGCGGGTCCGCGACACCTATCTGAACTGGGCCGCCGCCGAGCAGCTGCGCGAGAATCGCGCGTTCGAAAGCTTCCCGTTCGCCGGCATCATCTTCCACAACTACCGCGGCACGGACGACAACTCGACGGTCGCGGTGGGCACCGACAAGGCGAAGTTCTTCCCGGTCGGCGCGCCCGGAGTGTTTCAGGTGGCGTGGAGCCCGGGCGAGAGCTTCGATGTCACGAACACTCCAGGCCTGCCGGTCTATGCACGCATGATCCCCGACCGCGACCGCAACGCCTGGATCAAGGTCGAGGAGTACAGCTACCCGCTGTTCATCTGCACCCGCCCGGAGATGCTGCAGCGCGCCAAGCGCGCCTGATTCCCGCCTGCGCGGGGACGGGGTGACCTGGCGCATCCCCGCCGAGTGGCGGGGCGAGACCGCGTTCGTCCTCGGCGGCGGCGAGTCGCTGACCGGGTTCGACGCCTCGATCCTGCGCGGGCGCGGGCGCGTGGTCGCGATCAACGACGCCGGCCTGATATTGGCGCCGTGGGCCGACCTGCTGTTCTGGTCGGATCCGCGCTGGATCGAGTGGAACCATGCCGAGCTTCACCTCCACACGGGGCGGTGGAAGGCGTGCCGGCACAGCGCGGGGGCGCGCACGCCCAAATGCCCGCCCGCGCTGTCGATGCGCATCGCCCGCGCGCTGGCCGAGCACAAGGTGAAGCACCTGGCGCACGACCGGCTGGGCGCGCTCAGCCGCGACCCGGGCCGCGTGGCTGGGGCGTGCGCCGGCGCGGGCGGGGTCAACGCCGCGTTCCTGGCCGGCGCGGCGCGGATCGTGCTGCTCGGCTTCGACATGCGGCCCGGCCACTGGCACGGCCGCCACCGGAAAGCGAGCCGGGTCGAGCGCTACCCGCAGTTCGCCGCCGCGCTGGCGCGCATGGCGAGATCGCTGGCCGCGGCGCGCGTCGAGACGCTGAACGCCAGGCCGGCGCCCCCCGCTTCCGCGGGGGCAGGCTTGCCGGCCGGCACCGAGTCCGCGCTCGACTGCTTTCCGAAAGTCCGGCTCGAGGACGTGCTGGAGCGCGTGAGGGCGGCGGCGTGAGCGGGATCAGGGTGTTCGTCGGCTGCGCGCCCGACGGCCAGGACGCGGAAAGCCAGGCGGTTCTCGAATACACGCTCCGGCTCCACTCCAGCCGGCGTGTCGAGATCACATGGATGCGACTCTCCCGAAATCCGGCGAGCCCGTTCTACTCGGACCCGGCGCTGGGGACGGGCTGGCGGACCGAGCTGTGGGCAACACCGTTCTCGGGCTTCCGCTGGGCCGTGCCGGCGCTTTGCGACTTCGAGGGCCGGGCGATCTACATGGACTCGGACGTCATCGTCCGCGCCGACATCGCCGAGCTGTGGGACCAGAGGTTCGAGCCCGGCAAGGCGGTGATGGCGAAGCGGTCGGGCCGGTTCTGCGTCTCGCTCTGGCACTGCGGTCGCGCCGCGCGCTGGCTGCGCCACATCGACGTGCTGGGCAGCGACCCGGGCTCGCACCGCGCGATGACGCGGCTGTTCGCGAAGCACGCCAACCTGGTGCAACGGTTCGCCGGGGATTGGAACTGCCTCGACGGCGAGCGCCATCCCGACCTGTCGGACCCGGCGGTCAAGGCGATCCACTACACCTCGATGCCGCACCAGCCCCATCTCGCCCGGGCGCGGCAGCGGCTCGCGGCGCGCGGGCGCAAGCACTGGTTCGACGGCACGGCCGCGCCGCACTGGCGCCCGGACCTGACCGCGCTGTTCGACCGGCTGCTCGGCGAGGCGATTGCGGCCGGGTTCCGCCCCGAAGGCTATGAGGGCGAGGCGTTCGGCGCGGTCGCCAAGAAGTCGCTTGCCGCGATGAGCGGCACGATGCCGAGCTGGGCGCGGTGACCACCGTCGCGTGCGTCTGGACCGGCGGCAAATACTCGATCGACTACGTGGCCAGGCTGCGCGCGATGGTGGCGCGGCATCTTGTTGTCGACCACAGGTTCATTTGCCTGACCGACCACGGGGCGGTGCCGGACGGCGTCGAGCGGATCGAGGTCCCCGCGATCGGCCTGGAGCGGTGGTGGGCGAAGATGGCGCTGTTCGCGCCGGCGGTGCGCGGCCCGGGGCCCTGCCTGTATCTCGACCTCGACACGGTGGTGGTCGGCGATCTCGGGCCGCTCGCCGCGTGGGCCGGCACCCCCGGCTCGTCGGCCGGGGCAGGCTTCGCTATCTGCCGGAACTTCCACGCCAAGCCCGGCTGGTGCCGGTACGGCAGCTGCGCGATGACGTTCGCCGACGGCTGGGGCGAGCCGGTCTGGCGCCGCTTCGTCGCCGACCACCAAGGCCTGATGGCGCGCTCGCGCTGGGGCGACCAGGGCGCGATCGAGCTGCTGGTGCCCGACGCCGTGATCCTTCAGGACCGCGTGCCGGACGGCTACTTCGTCCATTACAAGGCGATCCCGCCGGCGCGCCCAGATGAGGCGGCGGTGGTGGTGTTCGGCGGCAAGGCGCGGCCCCACGATTGCACCGTGCCGTGGGTGCGCGAGGCGTGGGGCTGATGGCCGCGGCCGGCGCGGCGTGCGTGGTGCGCCCGGGCGATCGTGTCGACCCGGAAAGCACATGGCTCCACAATCACAAGCGGAACGTCGCCTCCCAGTTCGGCGAGGACGGGATCATTCAAGAGGTGGTTGCCATCCTCGGCCTCGATCGCGGATCGGACCGGTGGTGCATCGAGATCGGGGCCTGGGACGGCTACAGGTTCAGCAACACATGGAACCTGATCGTCAACGGCGGGTGGCATGGCGTCCTGATCGAGGGAGACACAAAGCGGTTCGCGGAGCTTGAGAAAAGATACGCCGGCATGGCGCGGGTGACCACGGTCCGCGCCTGGGTGGACGTGAAAGGCGTGCACTCACTGGATCGCATCTTGTTGGCTGCCACCAAGCTGCCCGGGGATATCGACCTGTTGAGCATAGATATCGACGGCGCGGATTGGCACGTCTGGAAAAGGCTCGAGGCATACCGCCCGAAGATCGTGGTGATCGAGTTCAACCCGTCGATCCCCAACGACGTTCACTTCGTGCAGGCTGCGGATTGCACGGTTCATCAGGGATCGTCGCTCGCGGCGCTGATCGCGCTCGGCAAGGAAAAGGGCTACGAGCTGGTCGTGACCACGACCGTCAACGCCGTGTTCGTCGTTGCGGACATGTTCGAGCGGTTCGGCATTCGAGACAACCGCATCGACGCCATGCACACGAACGGCGAGCTCGAAAGCAGGCTGTTTCAGCTTTACGACGGGACGCTGGTGCTGGCCGGATGCAAGAGGCTGATCTGGTCGAAGATCGACATCGACCCGGAGCGGCTACAGGTCTTGCAGCCGGCGGAGCGAACGTTCAAGGGATGCCCGTAGCTCCGACGAAGCTGCACCTGGGCTGCGGCCGGCGGCACATTCCCGGATGGCATCACGTCGACCTGATGGCATATCGGCACGTCGACAGGGTCGGGCCAGCGGAAAGGCTGGACCATATCGCCGACGACTCGGTGGAGATCATTTACGCCTCGCACGTGCTCGAGCATTTCGGCCGCTACGAGGTCTTCGACGTGGTCAGCGAATGGTACAGAGTGCTGAGGACCGGCGGGATTCTGCGGGTCTCGGTTCCCGACCTCTCAGCGATCTGCAGGAGGTATCTGGCCTGCGGCGACATCCGCGAGGTGCTGGGCCTGCTGGTCGGCGGACAGACCGGGCCTCTCGACTGTCACAAGACGGTGTTCGACGCGGCCAGCCTCGGCGAGCTGATGGAAGACGTCGGGTTCGCGGAAGTCCGGCACTACGACTGGCGAGAAACCGAGCACCACTTCATCGACGATTTCAGCCAGGCCTACCTGCCGCACATGGACAAACGGAAGGGGCTGCAAATGAGCCTGAACGTGGAAGCGGTCAAGTGACGGCGCAGCCGAGCCTCGCGAACCGCCAGGCGGCTGCCGCCGGCTCGATCGCGAACAAGGCGCAGCGCGCCGACGAGATGACCGCGTTCCTCGAGCTGATCGCGGCCGAGGGCGTGCGCAGCTACCTCGAGATCGGCGTCCAGCGCGGGCTGACCTTGCTGTCGGTCGGGCTGACCCTGGCGCCGGGCGCGCGGCTGGTCGGCGTCGACCTGCCCGGCGCGGCGTGGGGGGTGAAGGACGGCACCGGCCCGGCGCAGATCGAGGCGGCGTGCGCACAGCTGCGCGCGTGCGGCCAATCGGTCGAGATGATCTGGGGCAATAGCCGGGCGCCCGAGGTGGTCGCCGCCGCCACCGAACGCGGCCCCTATGACCTGGTGTTCATCGACGGCGATCACTCGCTCGAGGGTGTCACCGCCGATTGCGAGAATTACGGACCGATGGCGCGGATGTTCGCGTTCCACGACATCGACACGCCGAACAAGCGCGGCATCGCGCCCGACCGCCTGGCGCGCTACGGCGTGCACATGCTCTGGCCGCGCCTCAAGGCGGTCTATCGGCACCGCGAGATCGTCGGCGCTCAGCGCGGCATGGGGATCGGCGTGGTGTGGCGGGTATAGTCGCCGACGTCCGCGGCGGGCTCGGCGGCCAGGTCGCGTGCCTGCTCGGCCAGTGCGCGCAGGCCTGGGACGCCGGCGACGAGCTGAGCGCGGTGCATCTGAATGTGGGCGAGCCGGTGGCGCCGTTCGGCCGGGTGAGCTGGCTCGACTGGCTGTTCGAGCGCGTCCCGCGAGTCGAGACCGTGAAGACCAAGCACAAGCTCGACCTCGAGGACGTGTCGATCTGGGCGGCGGTGGCGCGATGGCGCGGCGCGTTCGCGGAGCGGCTCGGCCTGGTCGACGCCGGGCCGCGTGCCGGCGACATGCAGGTAATCCATGTGCGCAGCGGCGACCGTCAGCCGGCGAGCATCGAGGCGCTGGCCAGCCTCGCCGCGGCCGCGGCGAGCGCGGTGGTGATCGGCAACGAGTTGTCCGCCGTCCAGCGCGTTGCGGACATCAGCGGCCACGGCGCGGTAAACGGCGACCCCCGGTCGATGCCGGGGGCAGGCGCGGTCGATGACTGGCTGCTGGCGCGACGTGCCGGGCGGGTGCTGGGCGCACCGTCCTATTTCACGCTCACCGCCGCGATCCTGGAACCCGGACTCGAGGTCCATTGGCTGCGGGACGGCGGCGGACCGGCGCCGATGCGCGCCGAGACGATCAGGAGCCTGGAGGCGGCGATGGCCGCCCTCGGCAACGTGCGATGGCTCTAGACGCGATGTGGACCGGCGCCAAGGACTTCGGCCGCTGGCCCGAGCTCCTGGCCGTGCACGTCGAGCGGGTCCAGCGCGCCGCCGCCGCGGCGCAGCTCTATCTCGCCAGCGTCGATCTGCGCAGCCGCGGGCTGATCGCGGTCGGCGGGCTGCTCGGCCCGGACCTTGCCGCCCGCGTCGCGGCCGAGGTGCGCGCGGTGCGACCGGGAGATGCCAAGAGGAAGGACTCGCTGGTCGCGAACCGTGCGCCGGAGAGCCCGGCGCGCCGGGCGGCGGCGGCGATGTGGACACGGATCGGGCCGCTGTGGCGCGGCCATTTGATCGAGGCCGACCGGCTGTTCCTGCGCAACACCTACCTGCAGCACCTGGTGAACGCGCCGGGCGACGGCGACATTCAGAAGGTGCTGCACTGCGACACGTTCTTTCCGGCGCTCAAGTTCTGGTACTTCCCGGAGAGTGTGGGCCCCGACGACGGGCCGCTTGTCTACGTGCCGGGATCGCCGGTGCTGACGGCCGCGCTGCTCGACTGGCATCGCCGCCAGGCCGAGAGCATCGCCGCCGGCACGGTCGAGCCCTGGCGCGGCGCGGGCCACGGCGAAGGCTCGTTGCGGATCGGCGATGGCGAGCTCGCCGAGCTCGGCCTCGAGGCCGAGCCGGTGACGGTGGACGCCGACACCCTGGTGATCGCCAACGTGTTCGGGTTCCACCGCCGCGGCGACGCGCCGACGCGGTGCGACCGGGTGTCGGTGCACGGCTCGATCCGCATCTCGCGTCCGCTCGATCCCGGGCTCCCCCGGGTCGAGCCCGAGGGCAGGCTCTCATGAAGGTCATCTGCTTCGAGCCGGGCTACGACGAGAAGCACCGGACTGTGCTGCGCGCCCTTGCCGCCGGCATCCCGGGCGCCGAGGTGTGCCCGCTCGGGGCCTACGAACCGTGCGACGTCGCGGTGATCTTCGGCCTGGTCAAGCGCGCCTATAAGGCGACCTGGGCCAAGCAACCGGTGCTCGACCGGCACCGGGGCGACCGACTGCTGGTGGTCGAGAGCGCGTTCGTGCGCCGCGGCGATTACTGGGCAATGGGCTGGGGCGGAATCAACGGCCGCGCCGATTTCCGCAGCGCCAGCGTTGGCGACGACCGCTGGCGGGCGATGGGCGTCAAGACCCGGCCCTGGCGGTCGCCCCGCGACGCCAAGGCGAGCCGGCTCGGCCCGGTGGTGGTGTGTGGCCAGCTGCCGCGCGACACCAATGTCCAGGACACCGATCATCCGGCGTGGTGCCGGCACGTCATGGCGTGGCTCGCCGCCGAGCGCATCCCGGCCGTGTTCCGCCCCCATCCGCGCATCGACGATCCCGAGGTCTACGGCATCGCGCCGGCGCTGTGGGACACCGGCAAGATCGCCGAGACCCTGGCCTGGGCGCGCGCCGCTGTGGTGTTCAACTCGACCTCGGGAGTCGACGCGGCGCTCGCCGGGGTGCCGGTGGTGGCGCTCGACCGCGGCGCGTTTTGCTGGCCGATCGCCTCGCACCGCCTCGATGTGCTGCGCGACCCCGGGTCTTCGCCCGGGGCAGGCCCCGGGTCTTCGCCCGGGGCAGGTCCCCGCTGCCCGTCGCGGCGCGCCTGGCTGGCCGGCCTCGGCTACAGCCAGTGGACGCTCGAGGAGATGCGGGCCGGGCTGCCGTGGCGGCACCTGACCCGGGCGCTGGGCGATGACGGTTGACGTTGCCCCGGCCGCGATCGGCTGGGGCGAGGTGGTGGGGACGGCGCGTCGCGTGGCGGTGCTGGCCTGTGGACCCTCGGTGCGCGGGCTCGACCTCGCGGCGCTCGCGCGCGCGACCTCGGACGGCATCCAGGTGATCTTGGTCAACCGCGCGATCGGCTGGCTGCCGATGGGATGCGCCGCCGGGGTGAGCTGGTTCACGCTCGATCCGGACCCGGCGATGCGCGCGATCATGGCGCATCCTGCGCCAGGGGTCGCCTATTACGCTGCCGTGCCCGACGATTACGGCCAGCCCAACGCCCGTTGGCTGCGCCACCGCGCGCCGGCTGAGCCTGCCGTCAGCTATTTGCGCCGCCTGACCGGCGATGGCCCATGGCAGTGCCACTATGGATTGTCGGACGATCCCCGTGCCATCCACACCGGCAATTCGGCCTGGGGCGGGCTCGGCGTGGCCTGGCACAAGGTGCGGGCCGCCGGCGACGCACGGATCGCGCTGTTCGGCGTCGATGGAACCGACGAGCCCTACGCCTACGGGCAGGGGCGGCCGCGCCGCCCGCTTGACCACCTGCCGGACCTGTTCGCGTCCGCGCTGCCGCAGCTCTATGCGCGCGGCGTCGAGGTGATCAATGGCTCGGCCGCCTCGCTCATCACCTGCTTCCCGCGCTCCTCGACCGGGGAAGCGCTCGCCTGGCTGACGGCGGGAGCCGGACCGTAGGGAGGGCGTAGGGCGATGGTCGATTTCAGCGTTCTCAACACTGCGGTCGAGCAGACCTTCGCCGAGGTTGTGCACTGGATCGATGCGTTCGACCGCGCCACCAGCGGCATCTTCGACTCGCGCCACGTCGAGATCGAGACCGAGGGGCAGGGCGTGGTCTCGGAGCTGGTGACCACGCTCGGCGTCAAGGCCGACGAGGCCGAGCCGATCAAGACCGGCGAGCGCTGCGAGGTGCGCGGGGTGCTGTACCGGATCGTCGATCGCCGGCCCGACGGCCAAGGCATGATCGTGCTGCTGCTCGAGCGGGCCTGATCCTGCTTCGCGCTCCGCGCTTCGCAGGACAGACCCTCTATTCACGGAGTTTAGGCGGACCTGTCCGCCGAAGCTCCGCAGGAGCGTAGGCGGATGCACAAGCGCCAGGCGATCCGAGACGAGGCCTTTGTCCGGCTCGGCGCCTTGGCC